>NZ_JBHWBW010000012.1:5595-12046 GCF_042735675.1 Kitasatospora sp. NPDC059571 | reverse complement strand
GGGGCGCGCGCCGCCGCCCGCTGGCCGGCGGGGGCGCGGGGGCGGCCCGCGGGCGGGGCGCCCGCCGGCCGGGGGGCGGCGGGGGGGGGGGGGGGGGCCCGGCGGGGGCCCCCCCCCCCGGCGCTGGCCGGGCTCGCCCGCCCGGCCCCCTACCCGGAGCTGTTCCGGCCCTGGTTGGCCCTGCGGCCCAGGATCGGCTACGCGCTGGAGACCCTGCTGCGGCCGGACGTGCTGCCCGCGATCGACCGGACGGCACTGGTTGCCGCCGCCGCCGAGGAGGTCGCCGCGGACGAGCCCGCGCACACCTGGGGCGCCGCGCACCGGCTCGCGCCCTGGCGGGCCGTCCCCGACACCGACGCCGACCGGCCGCAGCTCGCCGGCGACCACGACTGCGTCCTGGCCACCTCCGCCGTGCCGGGTGTCACCGACCGCTGCGCCCGCGGGCCGGCGGCCCGGTTCGTCTGGGACCTCGCCGACCGGGCGGGCAGCGCCTGGATCGTGCCGTTCGGCGCCTCCGGGACGCCCGGCCACCCGCACCACCGGGACCAGCTGCCGCACTGGCTGGGCGGCACGCTCGTCCCGGTGACCACCGACTGGCACCTGCTCACCGAGGAGCGACATGTCCGCTGACCCCGCCGTCCGGCCCGCCGTCCACGAGGAGGAGGTGGCCGGCTTCGGCCGCCTGCGGATCGTGCCGCTCGACCCGGCGGCCGATGCCGCCCTGGTGCACCGCTGGGTCACCGAGGACCGCGCCCGGTTCTGGGGCATGCTCGACCACACCGTCGAACAGGTGAGGGAGGTCTACGAGTTCGTCGACTCGCTGAGCACCCACCACGCCTTCCTGGCGCTGCGCGACGGCACCCCGGTGGCGCTGTTCCAGACCTACGACCCCGCGCACGACCCCGTCGGCGAGTGCTACGAGGTCCGGCCGGGCGACCACGGCGTGCACCTGCTGATCGGCCCGGCCGACGCCGGCGGCGAGGACGGCTTCACCGGGCGGCTGATCGGCGGCTTCCTCCGGTTCGTGCTGGCCGACCCGGCCCACCGGCGGATCGTGGCCGAGCCCGACGCCCGCAACGACCGGGCGGTGGCCCGGCTGCTGCGCAGCGGATTCGAACTCGGCCCGCTGATCGACAAGCCGGAGAAGCGAGCCCGGCTGGTCTTCCTCACCCGGCCGGCCGGCGGGTCCGCCCCGGCGGCCGACCCGCGGTGACGGCGCGTCACACGGCCAGTACGATCTTGCCCCGGGTCTGCCCGGACTCGATCAGCTCGTGCGCCTTGGCCGCCTCCTCCAGCGGCAGCACGTGCTCCACGTGCGGACGCAGCCGGCCCTCGTCGACCAGGTCGGCCAGGCCCTGCAGGCCGACGTGGTCGGGCTCGACGGTGAGCCCGGTGAAGCGCCGGCCGGCCGCGGCCGCGGCCCCGGCGAGCTCGGTGTCGGTCCGCTCGACCAGGGTGATCAGCAGTCCGCCCGGTGCCAGCACCGGCAGCGACCGCTGCCCGTAGCCGCCGCCGATCCCGTCGAGCACCACGTCGACGCCGGTGAGGCCGTCCGCGAAGTCGCCCGCCGTGTAGTCGATGACGCGGTCGGCGCCGAGCCCGCGGACGAAGTCGTGCTTGGCCGGGCTCGCGGTGGCGAGCACCTCGGCGCCGCGGGCCTTGGCGATCTGCACGGCGAGGTGCCCGACGCCGCCGCCCGCGCCGTGCACCAGCACCCGCTGCCCGGGCCGGACGTCCGCGGTGTCGACCAGCGCCTGCCAGGCGGTGAGGCCGGCCAGCGGCAGCGCCGCCGCGGCGACGTGGTCCACGCCGGCCGGCTTCGGCGCAAAGTGCCGCGAGGGCGCCGCGACGTACTCGGCGTAGCCGCCCGCGGAGCGCGGGAAGAACGGCATGCCGAACACCTCGTCGCCGACCTTGAACCTGGTCACCCCGGGCACCACCTCCTCGACCACGCCGGAGACGTCCCAGCCGACCGTGAACGGCGGCTCGCCCAGCAGTGGGGCGGCGCCCGAGCGCACGTAGGCGTCGATCGGGTTGACCGAGGCGGCGTGGACCCGGACGAGCACGTCGCCGGGGAGCGGCACGGGCCGCCCGGCCTCGGTGAGGGTCAGGACGTCGGGGGTGCCGAAGGACTGCTGGACGACGGCGCGCACGATGGGCTCCTCTGCGAGGTGGGTACTGGCTTCGTCATCCACCGTAGAGAGATCGAGTGAGACGATGAATAGCCGAAAATCTTGATTCCCTGTCAGATCGTCTCGCTGCCTCGGACGAGTAGCCTGGGGGCGTGGACATCCTCACCGACGCCGTCGCCTCGATGCGCACGGGCAACCCGGTCTCCGCCCGCACCGACTGCCGCGGGCCCTGGGGGCTGCGCTTCTCCGAGGCGACCGGCGCCGGCTTCCACGTGGTGCTGACCGGCACCTGCTGGTTGATCGAACCGTCCGGCGAGCGCACCGCTCTCGGACCGGGCGACATCGTCTTCGTCCGCCGCGGCCGCGAGCACGTGCTGGCCGACGACCCGGCCTCGCCCGTGGTCGACTACCAGGTCGACCGCAGCTGGCCCGTCTCGCCGCCGCGGCGCACCCCGGCGACCGGCGACGGCCCGCTCACCTCGCTGCTCTGCGGCGCTTACCACCTGGACCAGGAGCGCCCGCACCCGCTGGTCTCCGCGCTGCCCGACCTCATCCACCTGCCCGCCCGGCGCGGCCGGCACCTCGCCCTCAGCTCCGCGATCGACATGCTCGGCGCCGAGCTGGAGCGCCCCGGCCCCGGCTCCGACGGCATCGTCGCCCAGCTGATCGACCTGCTGCTGCTCTACATCCTGCGGGCCTGGCTGGACGAGCAGCCCGCGGACGCGGCCGCCGGCTGGGCGGCCGCCCTGCGGGACCCGGCGATCGCCCCCGCCCTGAAGGCGATCCACGCCGACCCGGGCCGCCCCTGGACGGTCGAGGGCCTCGGCGACAGCGTCGGCCTCTCCCGGGCCGCCTTCGCCCGCCGCTTCACGGCCCTGGTCGGCGAACCCCCGCTGGCCTACCTCACCCGCTGGCGGATGACCACCGCGGCCGGGCTGCTGCGCCACTCCGAGACCCCGATCGGCGTGGTCGGAGGACAGGTCGGCTACGGCTCCGAGTTCGCCTTCGGCAAGGCCTTCAAACGGGCCTACGGAGTGCCGCCCGGCCAGTACCGCCGCCGGGCCCGGCCGGCCGCCTGACCAGGCACCCGGCCCGCCCGGCCAACACGCCGACGGCCGGGCGACGGGGCGCGGCGGGCCGCTCCCCGGCGGATACTGGCGCCATGCGCCAGAACCCAGAGAACCCGGAGTTCCCCGAGGACTACGACGAGGAGTCGCCGGCCGTCATGGAGGCGGATGACGAGGAACGGGAGGTGGCCGGGCAGGACGTCGACGAGCTGGAGCAGCTGCGCGAACGGCGGGCCCTCGGCGCGGACGAGGCGGACGACGGCGACGCCGTCGAGCAGACCCGCGAGGTCGGCCTCGACGAGGACGACTACCGGGACTGAGCGCGCCGCCGGGCCCCGGGCGCGCTCACAGCGCCCGGCGGCGCTGCAGCCAGCCGAACGCGGCCCAGCCCGGCAGCACCGGCAGCAGGAAGGTCAGCAGCCGGAACAGCAGGACGGCGGCGAGCGCGGCACCCTCGTCCATCCCGCCGGTGCTCGCGAGGCCGGTGATCAGCAGGCTCTCCACCAGGCCCACACCGCCCGGGGTCGGCGCGGCGGACCCGGCGGCGTTGCCGGCCAGGAAGACCACGGCGACCGCGCTGAAGTCGGGCCGGGCGCCCACCGCCAGGGCGCAGCAGTACAGGCAGGCGACCAGGCTGACCGAGACCAGCAGCTGGCCGGCGACCCCGGCGGCCAGCTTGCGCGGCTGCTGGAGCAGGTCGAGCAGGCGCGGCAGCACCTCGGCGCGCAGCGGACGCAGCAGCCCGACGATCCGGTGCCGCAGCCACGGCACGGCGAGGGCGGTGGCCAGCAGTACGGCGACCGCGCCGGCCCCGACGGCCAGCCAGACCGGCTCCAGCAGTGCGTCGGTGCGCGGCCCGATGCCCAGCGCCGTCGTGAAGCAGGCGAGTTGCAGCATGTGCAGGACCAGGCCGAGCAGCTGGGACGCGCCCACGCTGGAGAGCGCCTGGGCGGTCGGGATGCCGGAGCTCTGCAGGAACCGCGTGTTGAGGGCGACCCCGCCGACCCCGCCCGGGGAGACCAGCTTGACGAACGAGCCGGCCACCTGGGCGGCCAGCGCCCGCGGGAAGGAGATCCGCTCCGGCACGAAGCCGACGAAGCCGACCGTGGCCGCCAGATGGCTCGCCGCGTAGGCGAGCAGGGCCAGGACGAGCCAGAACGGGTCGGCGGTGGAGAGCGCGTCCAGGGACTGCGTCCCGGAGCCGAACAGACTCTGCAGCAGCAGATACCCGCCCGCGATGCCGGCCGCCACAGTGGCCAGGGTGCGCGGCCGCAGCCGCTCCAGGCGGACCGGCTCCACCTCCGCCCGCGGGCTGCGCCGCAGCACCTCCGCCCTGATCCCGGCGGCCAGTTCGGGCTGTTCGGCGAGTGCCTCCCGGGTGGCGCGCGGCAGGGCGATCGGCTGCAGCAGCGGCAGCGCGCCGGCGACCGGGTCCGTACCGAGCACGGCGACCGCGGTGTCCACCGCCCGCGGGGCCCCGGCCGACAGGGCGAGCACGGTCAGCAGGCCGGCCACGTCGAGGCGCAGCGGCAGCTCGCCGGCGGCGATCTCCCCGGCGGCGAAGCCGACCAGGTGGACGGCGCCGTCCGGGCCGAGCTGCACGGCGGCGGGGCTGAGCGAACGGTGGGCGATGCTGCGCCGCTGGAGCAGCCGCAGCTGCTCCCAGGCGTCGGTCAGCACCGCGTCGGTGAGCTCCTCGGGGGCGAGCGCGTGCAGCGGCCGGCCGGGCAGGTGGCGGTAGGCCACCAGGGCGGCGTCCGGGCTGAGTTCGGCGGCGATCAGCGGTTCGGGGGTGCGCACCCCGGCGGCGGCCGCGGCGTGCGCGAGCAGCGTCTGGTGCTCCAGGCCCTCGCGGAGCGAGCGCAGCCCGAGCGGGCGCGGGGCGGTCCGCAGCCGCAGCAGCTGCCACAGGTGGTGCGGCAGCCCGGTGGCGCGGGCCCGGCGGTCCAGCACCCGGACGTCCAGGTCGGGGCGGCCGTCGGCCTGGGTGACGAGGTAGCGGCAGGGGTCCAGCCGGCGCAGCGTGTCCGGGCGGGCGCCGGCGCCGTGCAGGGCGGCCCAGAGCTGGAGTTCGGTGGGCTCCCGGGTGGGTTCGCCGACCGCCCAGCAGACCGTCTGCGCGGCCGTCCAGCCGACCAGCAGGGCCAGCAGTACGGACAGCGGGGTGGCGTAGCCGGTGAGCAGGCCGGTGAATCCCGCGGTCGCCAGGCAGGCGGCCAGCGCGGTGCGCCAGCGCGGCAGCCCGGCCGTGCCGACCGCGGTCATGAACGCCAGGACCGGGGCGAGGTGCCCGTACACCGGGTCGGTGCGGCCGAACCCGCCGGGCGAGGGGTGGGTGAGCGCGGTCAGCCCGCCGAACGCCAGGTCGAGGCCGACGGAAAGGGTGTACGCGAGGACGGCGGCCAGGACGCCGTCGGCGACCTGGCGGCCCGCCCGGCGCAGCAGCCGGTCGACGGCGAACGCGAGCGGGACGGTCAGCAGGGCGGCGGCGCTGCACGCGGCGGCGAGCCGGACGGGCGGGCGGGGGAGCAGCCCGGTGCCCTCGGCCAGGTCGGCGTCGAGGCCGCCCGCGGTGCCCTGGGCGTACTGGACGAGCAGCAGCAGGAGGCCGACCGCGGCGAGGCCGACCGCCGCGCGGATCAGCGCCGCGGGATGTCGGACGCGGCCGTCGCGGGCCGCCGCGGGGGCGGTGCGGCGGTCGTCGGCAGGGGTCAGCGTGGCCACGCGGCATGCTCCCACACGGCCCCGTCCGGCAGGGGGGCGGCGGCGGGGCGGAGCCCTCCGCCTCGGGACGAAGAGGTTAAAATCCGGACATACGATCCCATGCGGTCGCCGGCTCCCGAGTTCCGCGCCCCCTGCGGAGCGGCCGGGCCGCCGAAGGGAGGCCGATCATGGCCAAGCGCTCGACGGGCAAGATGACCAAGCTCCGCCGCGGCACCCAGGATCTCCTCGAACGCCGCGGCATGACGACCGACCCCGGCCCGCTCGCACCGCAGCTGCACACCGACGGTCCGGCCGCCGCGCGCAGCGGCCCGTACTTCGGGGACGCCGAGTTCAGTCACGGCGGCCGGCGCACCGCCACCGGCGGCTCACCGCTGAACGGCGTGGCCCACCACGTCGAACTGCCCGGACACCGGCACCGCGGCGCGGAGAAGCACTCGGCGCACTGACGCCCGCCGCGGCCCGGCCCGGACGCCCATCCGTGGCCCCGGCGCCCGCCGGTGCGCCAGAGTGGGGGGCGCGCCCCCGCGA
>NZ_JBHWBW010000012.1:0-5585 GCF_042735675.1 Kitasatospora sp. NPDC059571 | reverse complement strand
TCCCCCCGGCGCGCCCCCGCCGCGCCCCCCCCCCCCCCCCGCGCGGGCGCCCGGCCCCGCGGCGCGGCCCCCCCCCCCCCGGCCGGTGCGCCAGAGTGGGGTGCGCGCCGCCGCGAGGGCGGCCGCCGACCCCCGGAGGAACCCCATGACCGACAGCCCGCTGCTGCAGTCCCGCGAGGAGTGGCTGGCCTCGCTGCCCCGGGTCTACGCCGCCGCCGGCTGCCTGATCAGCGACCCGCAGGGCCGGGTGCTGATCGTCAAGGCCGGCTACCGGGAGCACTGGCAGTTCGTCGGCGGCACCGTCGACCTGGGGGAGGACCCGCGGCGGTGTGCGGGCCGCGAACTGGCCGAGGAGACCGGCATCGCGCGCGAGGCGGGCGAACTGCTGGTCGTCGCCTGGACCAACCCCTCGGCCGAACTCGACCACCCCGCCTGCCACTTCCTCTTCGACCTCGGGACCATCGACGCCGACACTCCGATCGTGCTGCCGGCCGGCGAGCTCGACGCGCACCGCTGGGCGGAGCCCGAGGAGGCGCTCGGACTGCTCGGCCCCGCCCGGTCGCTGCGGCTGTCGGCCGGCCTCGCCGCCCGGGCCGACGGCCGGGTCCGGGTCGTCACCAGCCCGGTCTCCGGGTTCTGAGCCGCGGCCCGGCCGGGGTGCTCACTCCTCCGGCCGGGCCCAGACGTACGCCGCGGACACCGGGTGGCTCCGGTACTTCTCCCACTTCGGCTTGAGCGCGATCCACGCGTCGTCGACGACCGCCTCGCGCATCTCGGCGAGCCGCCAGCCCGCGGCCAGGCCCGCGGTGAGGTGCTCGCTGACCAGGTGGACGTGGGTGGTGATGGCGATCGGCTCGCCGTCCGCCCCGTCGAAGTGGGTGGGCATCCCGGCGGCCATGATGAAGTACGGGTGCAGTCCGACCAGCACGAACAGCCCGCCGGGCCGGGCCAGCCGGTGCGCCTCCCGGTACAGCGGGCCGAGGTCGGCCAGGTGCTCGTCCACCAGCGAGGAGACCACCAGGTCGTACGCGCCGCCGGGGAGCCCGGTGTCGGCCAGGTCGGCCTCCACCAGGCGGTCGTGGGCGCCGCGGGCCCGGGCGGCCGCGAGCATCTCCGGGGTCAGGTCGACGCCGTCGACCGATGCCGCACCGTGCCCGCGCAGCCAGCCGCCGGTGCGGCCGGTGCCGCAGCCGAGGTCGGCCGCGCGCCGCACCGCAGACCACCGCGGCACCGCGAGCCGGTCCAGCACGGCGATGTCCATCGCGTCCTCGACGGTCCGCTCGTAGCTCCCGACCCACTGGCCGTAGCCCGTTCGTACGTCGACCGTCCGGTAGCCGCGGCGGTCGAAGTCGCTGAAATCCACCATGCGGGCAGTATCGGCGGCGGTGCGCGGCGGCGGCGACCGTTTAAATCCGGCCGCCGGAGCGCGGCGGCCGGGACCGCCGGGTCAGTGCGCGCCGACCAGCCGGGCGCGGACGGCGGCCGCGTCGGCGGCGGGCAGGTAGGCGGCCGGGTCGAACTCGGCGAGGGTCTCCCGGATCGCGGTGCCGGCGGTGGTGCCGGCCTCGGCCAGCACCGCCTCGACGGCCTCGGTCTCGTCGGGGCGCCCCAGCATGGCCCAGAGCGGACGCAGGTTGTCCGCGCTGAGCAGGTAGTCGTCGACGATCGCGTCCGGCGTCGCGCCGGCCAGCGCGAGCAGGACCAGGACGGCCAGCCCGGTGCGGTCGCGGCCGGCGCCGCAGTGCACCGCGACGCCGCCGGGCGGTGCCGCGGCCACCGCCGCCACCACGGCGGCGACCGCCTGCGGGCAGTGGTCGAGGTAGGGCCGGAAGGCGAGCGGCGTGCCGTCGAGCCCGCCGAACCGGGACCACCAGTCGGGGCCGGCCAGCTCGTCCAGCGGCACCCGGACCAGGCCGATGCCGTCCGGCCGGCCGAGCAGCGGCCGGTACTCCTCCTCGTTGCGCAGGTCGACGACGGTGCGTATGCCGTACGCCCGGACGGCCTCCCAGCCCTCCGCGGTCAGCCGGTCCAGGTTGTCGGCGCGGACGACCGCACCGCGCCTCGTCCGCCCGCCGTCCACGGTGGGCAGCCCGCCCAGCTCGCGCACGTTCAGGCAGCCGTCCCAGACCAGTCGCCGATCCTCCGTCATGTCCCCGTCCCCCCTGCTGATCCGAGGGCGGGTCAGCCCTCCTGGAGATCTGACTCCCGGGCCCCCGCGGATGGTTCCCCGGCGGCGAAGTCGGCGGCGGCGCGGTCGGCGGCCGCGAAGACCCGGCGGACGAGGGCCGGGTGGTCCGCGGCGACCGCGTCCGGGCTCTCCCCGGCCAGGATCCGCACCGCCGCGGCGGTGTGCAGGGTGCGCAGCGCGGTGACGCCGAGCGCGGCGGTGAACCCGGCCTGCACCGCGCCCTCGCCCTCGGCGGCGAGCAGGCCGGCGAGGTGGTCCTCCACCGCCTCCAGGCACTCGCGGGCGTAGGCGCGCAGCGCGGGGGAGTCCAGCACCGTCCGCCACAGCCGCGGGACGGGCTCGGCCAGGCCGGCCAGCGGATGGCGCCGTTCGGCCAGGCCGAGCGCCAGGCCCTCCAGCGCCTGCAGCGGGCGGGTGCCCGCGGGGCGGTCGCGCACCGCCGCGCCGGTCAGCTCCAGTGCCTCGGGGAGACCGTCCAGCAGGAGCTCCTCCTTGCGCGGGAAGTAGTTGAAGACGGTCATCTTCGACACCTCGGCGGCCTCCGCGACCTCGGCGACGGAGACGGCGTCGAAGCCGCGGCTCACGAAGAGCCCGGCGGCGGCACCGGAGATGCGCGCGCGGGTCTGCTGCTTCTTGCGCTCGCGCAGCGAGGGGACGGGATCGGGAGCGGCCATGGACAAAGTGTAGCCACTAAAAACATGGAGTGAGTAAATATTTACCCCGTGGCCCGCACGGCGGCAGGAGGGCGTCAGCGGCCGGCCGGGAAGACCCAGAGCTCGCGGCCGCGGGTGTCCCGGCAGCGGACGGCGGTGAACCGCTCGTCGCCCGCAGACAGGAAGCCGGTGGCCGCACCGCGCAGCACCTCCTCGGCGACCACGTCGGCGCGTTGCCACGCGCCGTGCAGCTCCAACGCCTTGTCGGCGAGCTCCGCCCGCCGGATCCGCGGCACCTCGGCGAGCTCCAGGGCGGCGTTCACGTCCGCCAGCTCGGCCTGGGTCAGGTACGTCTCCACCCCGGCCCCCTGCTCCACCCGGCGCAGCAGCTCCGGCAGCCCGTAGTGCCGCACGGCGGCCACGGTGTCCTCCAGGCCGACCTGCCAGCGGGGCCCGGGCGCGACCTGCCACCAGACCTCCCCGCCGACGGGCATCAGCTCGCCGATGCCGCTGCGCCAGGTCTCCCGGCCGGTGGCCGTGGCGGGGTCGGGCCGCAGGCCCGGGCCGGCCCAGGCGGACTTCGGTGTGACCGCGAGCACGACGGTGTAGCGGACCACCCGGTCGTCGGCGTGTCCGAGCCGGATCCCGAGCAGCGCCCAGTGGTCCACGTCGGGGAGGCTGAACGAGCGGCGCCAGCCGGTGAAGCCCATGGCGCGCAGGGCCGGCGCGAGGTGGTCGCGCAGGCCCTCGGCGAAGAGCGTCCGGGCAGTCGTCATCGCAGCTTCCTGGTAGTGGGGGTGGAGGGGCCGGCCGGTGTGCGCACCGGGGCGGGCGGGATCGGCGGCGCGGCCCGGCCCTGCTGCCACGGTAGGCGCCGGTCCAGCATGACGGCCGCAGACGAACGACAGCAGCTGACAGGACTTTGGTCCGTTCGGCGGCCGGTCCTTCGCCCCGTTCCGCGGACTGCGCCCCGACGGCCCGCGATCTCACCCGGATGGCGCATGATGTGGCGGGTGCACAGTGCAGAACTCGACGGGTCCGGCGCCGACGGACCACCGCGCAGACCACCTCACCCGGAGCACCCGCCCGACCGGCGGACCGATCTCGGCACCGCCGTGGCGGCCGCCCAGCGCGGCGACGAACAGGCCTTCCGCCACCTCTTCCGCGCCGTCCAGCCGGGCCTGCTGCGCTACCTGGGCGTGCTGGTCGGCGGGCGGCCCGAGGACGCCGAGGACATCGCCTCCGAGACCTGGCTCCAGGTCGCCCGCGATCTCGGCGGCTTCCGCGGCGACTCCGACGGCTTCCGGGGCTGGGTGGCCACCATCGCCCGCAACCGGGCCATGGACCACCTGCGCCGCCAGCGCCGCCGGCCGACCGCCGACCTGCCGGTGGAGCACCTGTTCGGCCTCGCCGCCGCCGAGGACACCGCCGGCAGCGCCCTCGCCTCCGTCACCACGGCCGACGCCCTCGCGCTGATCGCCCGGCTGCCCCGCGACCAGGGCGAGGCCGTGCTGCTGCGCGTCCTGCTGGGCCTGGACGCGGAGAGCGCCGCCGCGGTCCTCGGCAAGCGGGCCGGCACCGTCCGGATGGCCGCGCACCGCGGTCTGAAGCGCCTCGCCAAGCTGCTGGATCACTCCGGCGGACCGGCCGCGGGTCTGCCCCGGCAAGGCGCCGAAAAAAATTCTCCGCAGGGTGTGACACCCGGGCGGGCAGCGACGCTGAAGGACATGAGATGAGCAAGAACCGATCCCGCCGGATCGATCGCGACACGGCCGAGCTGCTGCTCGGCGGTGGCCCGGTCGGCTCGGAGGCCGGTCCGGCCACCCTCACCGGTCATGCAGCCCTCGCCGGGCTGCTCGCCGCCGCGGCAGCCCCTGCCGAGGACGGCGAACTGCCCGGGGAGCGGGAGGCCGTGGCCGCCTTCCGGGAGGCTCGTCGCAACCCTGCACTGCACACCGGGAGAGCAACGATGGCGGACCACGCGCGGAGGAGGGCCTTCACCGTGAAGGCACTCGTCGCCGCGTTCGCCGTCACCGCGATCGGCTCGGTCGCGGTCGCCGCGGGCACCGGCAACCTGCCGCGGGCCCTCGGCGGCGGCGGCACCGCCGAACGGACCCCGCCCGCCGCCACCGGCACCCCGGACGCTTCCGCGGCCCACGGCGGGAGCACCGCCTCCGGCCGGCCCTCCGGGAGCGGCACGGACCACACCGACGCCGGCGGGCACCCCTCGGCCCCGGCCGGCTCCGGCACGGCGTCCCCGGGCACCGGGGCCGCCGCGGTCCCGGAGCTCTCCCGGCTCTGCACCACCTACCTCGACCGCCTGGCGGCCGGCGGCAAGCGGCACGAGCTGCTCGCCGACGTCCGGCTCGCCCCGCTGGTCGCGGCCGCCGGCGGCGCCGGGAAGGTCGACCAGTACTGCGCGGCGCTGGCCGCGCCGAGCCCGTCCGCGACCCACGGTCCGGGCAAACCGGAACCGACCCCCACCCCGACCAGGGGCGGCGACCGGACGAAGACCCCGCTCCCCTCCGTCACCGAGGGCCTCGGCAAGGACGGTGCCGTGTCCAGGTGACCCACACACTCCGGACGGCCGGCGGGCAAACCCCCCCCGGGCCCGTCGGCCGTCCGGGGATCGTTCCACCTCTCGACTTCCGGGGGGTCGGTGGGCTCCCCCGTGTCTGTGTCTGATACACAAATCCGAGCCCACGAGACGTGGGGTGAGCGCGGGTGGGGGGGGGTGGGGGTGT
>NZ_JBHWBW010000011.1:41230-42109 GCF_042735675.1 Kitasatospora sp. NPDC059571 | reverse complement strand
TCGCGGGGTGCTGGTTGATCTCGGGGTGGTGGTGGTCGGGGAGGGCACCGCCGAGCACGTACGAGAGCAGGCCCGCGGAGTGCAGTCGCTCCAGCGCGGCGGGGACCTGCCCGGCCGGCAGGCCGAGGGCGGCCGCCGTGGCCGCGACCGGGAGGCTCAACAGCACCGCCGTACGCGCCCGCGGCGCGTCCTCGGCCAGGTCGGCGAGCAGGTTCCCGACCCGGCCCTCGCCCGTCAGGCGGGCGGCCGAAGCCCACCGCCACACCCAGTCCTGCCACTGCTCGCCCTGCACAGCGCCTCCAGGGTCCGGGTCGCCGCGGCGATGCCGCCCGATTCCGCCATGCTGCGCCGTCCCGGGGGGCTTCGCCCGCAGGGCGCGCCCAGCGGGAGGAGGCGGACCGGCCGCGGCCGGCGGGCGCTGCGCCGTGCCGCAGGTCAGCGCGAGTCGCCCGCCCAGTCCCAGCGGCGCGGATCCGCGGGCCGGGGAGCGTAGTGGGCGCGCCCGCCGGGTCCGAAGGCGCCGATCTCGGTGGGGAGCGCCACGCCTTCGGCGAGCCGGTCCGCGCTCCAGCCGGTGACGTCGAGGAGGAGCCCGTCGAGCGGGCCCGCGACCAGCTCGCGGTAGACGTGCCCGTACTGCGATCCGGGGTCGGGGTCGTCGTGGTCGGCCCCGTAGACCCGGCCGCGCATCAGCTGCTCGTCGTCCATCCCGCCAGCGTCGCAGCCGGCACCGACACCCGGGCCGCACCGACACCCGGCCGCACCGCCGCTCCCCCCCCCCCCCCCGCGGGGGGGGGGGGGGGGGGTGGGGGGGGGGGCCGCGGGGGCGGCGGCGGGGGGGCCGCGGGCGCGCGAGTTCGCCCGAACGCTAGGGACCGC
>NZ_JBHWBW010000011.1:40924-41220 GCF_042735675.1 Kitasatospora sp. NPDC059571 | reverse complement strand
CCGCCCCCCCGCCGCCCCCGCCGCCCCGGCGGACGGGGTCGCTGGGTATGGGGGGGGGGGGCCCCCCCGGGGGGGGGGCGGGGCGGGGGGGGCCAGACTTGACGCCATGACGGATGCGTACGGCGGGGCGGCACCGATCCCGACCAGGTTCGGCCTCGTGCCGGCCGGGAGCGCGGTACCCGACTGTTCCGAGGAGGAGCGCGCGGTGCTCGCGGCCGCGGGGCAGCGCGGGCTGCGCGCCGTCGACTGGCTGCTGGGGCTGGCTGCGCCCCGGCCGGACACCGAGGCGGGCAGCG
>NZ_JBHWBW010000011.1:36126-40914 GCF_042735675.1 Kitasatospora sp. NPDC059571 | reverse complement strand
GAGCGGGCCCGCGCGGTGCGTGCCACGGGGTAGCCCGACGCGAAAGTCATGGTGGACTTACGCGGCCTCTACCACGGCCTGGACGGGGAGCAGGAGCGGCTGCTCCACCGCCTGTTGGACCTGCACGCGAGCCCCGAGGGGTCGCTGGTGGCGCACCGGCGCGGCAGCCGGCTCGCACCGGAGGACCTCGCCGCGGTGGCCGCCCTGGCCGCCGCCGTCCGCTGCGCGGCCGCGATGCCGCGGGGCCGGTGGCCGCAGGACCTCCCGCCCGTGCTGGCCCTGCTGGACCACATCCTCGACCGGGCCGGCGCGGCCTGAGCCCGCCCCCGCGGGGGCGGGCGGGCCGGGGGCACGGGCGTCAGCCGTTGCGGGCCGCCTCCGGTCCGGTGATCCGGCGCAGCAGCGGGAGCGTCCCGGCGATGATGCCGAGCGCGGCGACGAGCCCGAGGGCGACCAGCGCGAAGTAGCCCGCGCCGGGCATGACCAGGCCGTAGTGCATCTGCGAGGTCAGGAACAGGTGCGCCGCCAGCAGGCCCGTGCCGACCGCGACCGCGGCCACCACCAGCAGCGGCATCGCGCTCTCCAGCGCCACCACGTTGCGCAGCGTCCGCAGCCGGGCGCCGGTGAGCCGCAGCATCGCGAACGGCCGCTTGCGGTCGCCGAGTCCGGCGACCACGCTGACCGCCAGACTGCAGCCGGCGATCGGCAGGGTGGTGAGCAGGACGACGTTCGCGAGCTGCCGCCAGCCGGCGAGTTCACGCTGCTGGCCGGTGCTCCAGTCGCCGACCGTACGGCCCTCCTGACCGGGGAAGGCCGCGGTGAAGGCGGTCCTGATGCGCTCCCGGGCGGCGGTGCTGCCGTCGGTGTCGGCGAGCAGCATCTGGACCGGGAGGGCGGCCACGGCCTGCGGGGTGAGCGGCGCGGTGGGCCACTGTGCCTCGGGTTTCGACCACAGGTCCACGACCTGCGACATCGGGACGGCGGCGACGGTCGCCCCGGGCGCGCAGTGGCCGACGAACGGGATCTGCGCGAGGTCGGAGCAGAGCAGCAGGGCGGGTGTCGCCCAGTCGGGCTCGCCGGGGGTGGCGCCGATCCGGTCGGGGTTGGCGTGCAGCACCGCCACGCCGCGCACGCCGGCCGCCGCCCGCAGACCGGCCAGCACCCCGTCCGGGACCCGGTCGGCCATCGGCGGATCGCCCGGCAGGGCGCCGTACTGGACGGCCGCGACGGTCAGCCTGTCCCCGCCCAGGGAGCCGCGGTTGGCGTTGATGGTGCCGATGATGGCGACCGTCGCGGTGGTGACGAACAGGGCGAGGACGAGCCCGCTGACCGCCCGGAAGCCGGCCTTCGGATCGTCGGCGAGCCGCCGGACCGCGATGAGCGTGGCGGGCCGGCCGGTGCGCAGCGCGGCCGCGCGGGCCACCACCATGGTCAGCCACGGTCCGGCGACCACCAGGCCGAGCATCACCGTCAGGAATCCGCTGAGGTAGGCCGCGGTCTGGCCGCCGCTGGTGTCCGGCCGGCGGCCGACGAACCAGGCGAGCTCGCCGAGGCCCGCGGCGAGCGGCAGCAGCCGCAGGGCGCGCGGCGGACGGGGCGTCACCCGGCGGCTGACGCCCAGCGGGGAGACGGTGACCCGGCGCAGTGCGAACCGGGCGGCGGCCGCCGCGGCCGCCGGCACGCCCAGGGCGACGGCGAGGATCTGCAGCGGGTGCAGGACCAGGTCGGCGGTGAAGAAGCGCATGCCGGTGAACGGCACGGTCGCCACGACCGGGCGGAGCAGCCCGTAGAGGCCGAACCCGGCGAGGGTGCCGGCCGCCGCCGCTACCGTCGACTCGACCGCGGCGATCAGCGCGACCTGTCGGGGGGTGGCGCCGACCAGGCGCATCGCGGCGAACCGCTGCTCCCGGCGGGCGGCGGAGAGCCGGGTCGCGGTGCCGATGAAGATGACCACCGGGAAGATCAGAGCGCCGGCGACGACGGAGAGGATGAGCGTCATCGCGTCGCCGCGCACGCCGGTGGCCGGGCAGTCGGTGCAGTGCTCGGGCAGGCCGGTGGCGATCGCGGTGACGGTCCGTACGTCGGGCAGTTGCTCGATCCCGTCCCTGGTCCGGCCGATGACGGCGACCAGGGAGTCCGGGGACTGCAGGGCCCGGTCGCCGATCACCCCGGCGAGGCGGCCGGGGAAGCGGTCGCCGAGCCGGTCGGCCGGGGTGGCGGCCAGCAGCCGGGCGAGCGCGGGCGAGGCGTAGTACTCGCCGGCGGCGGGCAGCCGGGGCAGGCCCGGCGGGACGGGCGAGGTGGGGCCGGTCGGCGCGAGGTCGACCTCCTGGATCTCCCGGCCGTCGTAGTGGTCGCCGTGCGCACGCCAGAGCAGTGGGGCCGCGGCGGTCGCGCTGGGGGCGGCGGACCCGGAGTCGAGCCAGAGCGGGCGCCGGTTGGCGCTGTCGACGGCGTTGATGCTCGCCAGCGTGGAGAGCAGGAGCCCGACGCCGATGGCGACCGCGGCGGTGATCACCGCGAGCCGGGCGACGGCCTCGCGCCCGCCGGTGACGGCGAGTCGGAGCGCGAAGCGGATCACGACGCGATCCGATCGCCGGAGAGCGAGGTGGACCGGCCGTCGCGGACGACGACCTCGCGGTCGGCGTAGGCGGCGACCCGCGCCTCGTGGGTGACCAGGATGATCGTGGTGCCCTCCTCCCGCGCCGCCGCGGTCATCAGGTCCATCACCTGCTCGCCGGTGAGCGAGTCCAGGGCGCCGGTCGGCTCGTCGGCGAACAGCACCCGGGGACGCGTCACCAGGCCGCGGGCGAGGGCGACCCGCTGGGCCTGGCCGCCGGAGAGTTCGCCGGAGCGCCGCCCCTCCAGGCCGTCCAGGCCGAGCCGGGCGAACCACGGCCGGGCCTCGGCGAGGGCGGCGGCCCGGCGGGTGCCGCCGAGCAGCAGCGGCAGGGCGACGTTCTCCTCGGCGGTCAGCTCGGGCACGAGCTGGCCGAACTGGAAGACGAAGCCGAACCGGTCGCGGCGCAGCGCGCTGCGCGCGCCCTCGCCCAGGGTGTCGATCCGGCGGCCGTCGAAGTGGACCTCGCCGGCGTCGGGCCGCAGGATGCCGGCCAGGCAGTGCAGCAGGGTGGACTTGCCGGAACCGCTCGGGCCCATCACGGCGACCGCCTCCCCGGCGTCCGCCGCCAGTGCGGCACCGCGCAGGGCCGGGGTCTCGCCGAAGGCGAGGTGGATGTCGTGTGCCTCGATGAGTGCGGTCACGGCCGCACCGCCGCGGCGAGTGCGTCGAGCCGTGCCGCGGTCAGGTCGATCCAGCGCAGGTCGGCCTCCAGGTGGAAGAGTCCGTGGTCGGCGAGGAGCGCGTCGACCAGCGGGCCGGTGCGCTTGAGCTCGGTGAGTTCGCGCATCCGGGCCAGGTGGGCGGCGCGCTGGGTGTCCAGGTAGTGCTCGGCGTCGCGGCCGAGCAGGAGCGCGAGCACGACCTTGGTGAACAGGACGCTCTGCAGGGTGGGTTCGGGGGCGACCGGGTCGGCGAGCCAGGTCTCGAACTCGGTCGCGCCGGTGTCGGTGATGACGTAGCGCTTGCGGTCCGGCCCGTCGCCGGGCTCCGCCTCGCCGACCACCACCTTGCCGTCCCGGGCCAGCCGCCCGAGCGTGGCGTACACCTGGCCGTACGGCAGCGGCTTGTCGCGTCCGAAGAGCGCGTCGTAGTCGCGCTTGAGGTCGTAGCCGTGGCTGGGCTCGCGCTCCAGCAGGCCGAGCAGGGTCAGAGGAACACTCATGGTCTGACTGTACATCAGAGGTATACATCGAGTGTATAGATCGAGAGAATAATGACCTGAGCGCCTCCGACCCGGGGCGGAGCGGGAAGGCAGCAGCGGGCGGGAGGACCGGTCAGCGCCGGCGGGCCGGCGGGCGGTCGAAGACGCAGTCGCCGCAGACGCCCCCGCCGGGCACGCGGTAGTAGAGGCAGCACGAGGTCCGGCGGAACCTCCCGCCGGCGGCCGTGAAGCCTCCGGCCCCGCGCAGTGGCGGACGGCCGAGGAGGTCCCGGACGAGCGCCGCAGCCGTACGGACGCCCTCGGCGGCCGTCCCCGGCGCCGCGGCGAGCACGCGGACCGTGCCGACCAGCGCGGACGCGGCGTTGCCCGCCAGCAGCCCCGGCGCCACCGGGGCGTACGCCCGGACCGCGTCGGCCAGCGGCGCCAGGTTGGCGGCGAGCACCGCCCGGTGGAGCCGGTCCGCCAACGGCCCGGCCGCGGGCGCCGGGGGCTGCGGCAGCCACAGGTCCAGCGGCCCCTGCGGCGGAAGGGCCCAGTGCACGCGGTCGGGGTCGAGGTCCGGCACCGCGCCGCCGAGCACGGCGGGCCCGAGCGCGACCGACCACAACCGGGCGGCCAGGCCCAGGTGCACGGTGGAGGCCGCCACCCGCGGCTCGTCCGTGCCGAGCAGCCGGCCGACGTCCGCGATCCGCCGGGCGAGCGGGCCGTCGGCGCCGTGCCCGTACAGCTCGCGCAGCGGGCGGAACCCGTCCGGCGGCGGGCCGTCCCCGGTGCCGCCCCGGACTGCGAAGTAGGGCCCGAGGCGGCCGGCCCGCTCCAGCAGCGGGCGGGCGGCCCCGCCCCGACCGGGAGTTACGGGGGTGTCGTCGGCCGGTGTCATGCCGGGGACAGTACCCCGGCCCCGCGGCTACGGGCCGCGGGGGGGGGGGGCCGGCGCGGCCCCCCGGGCGGCGCCGGCCGGCCGGCGCGGCCCGCGACCCCGGCCGATCTGGAGGTGGGCGCA
>NZ_JBHWBW010000011.1:2335-36116 GCF_042735675.1 Kitasatospora sp. NPDC059571 | reverse complement strand
GGGGGGGGTGGGGGGGGGGGGTTTCGGGCGGGTCACTTCCCCCGGCCCGCGGGGGTCGGGCCCGCGCGCCCCGGTCGCCGGACGTCGCCGCCCGGGTCGCCCGAGCCGGCAGCGGCCAGGAAGCGGTGCCACCGCGCTCTCGGACTCCTCCAGGTGCACCGCCCGGACACCGGCCCGGCGCGGCGGATCAGCACCTGGTCGCTACTGTCGTCGAGCCGGACCTTGCGCTGCTTCATACCGGGCAGCTTGACTTCCGCTCCCCGGCGTGGCCGGCGAGGTCCGCCGCCAGGCCGTCGAGCAGGATCCGCAGGCCGTAGCCGAAGCTGTCGTCCGGCGCCGCGCCGTACTCCTCGGCGGCCGACGTCCCCAGCCGGGCGGCCAGCCGTGGGAACCCGGCCGCGACCTCCCGGGCGCCGGCCAGCGCCTCGTCCATCAGTTCCCCGGCGTCGCCGCCGTCGCGGCCGAGCTTGCGGGTGAGCGAGACCTGGGCGGCGGGGCCGAGGGCGTTGCCGAACACATAGGTGAAGACGGCGGCGGCCGCCCGGTCGGCGCGCGCCCCGGCGAAGCCGGCCGCCTCCAGGACGGCCAGGGCGTGGTCGTCGTGGCGGGCCTTGCCCGGCCCGAACAGGACGTACGAGCCGAAGGCCTGCACCAGCCAGGGGTGGCGGCCCAGCATCGCGTACAGGTCCTCGGCCATCGCGGTGGCGGCGGCGCGCCAGCCGACCCCGGCCGGGTCGGGCAGGGCGACCTCGCCCCACGCCTCGTCGGCCGCGAGGGCGATGAGGTTCTCCTTGCTGCCCACGTGCCAGTAGACGGCGGTGGCGGCGGAGCCCAGCCGGCGGCCGAGCGCCCGCATGTTCAACCCTTCGAGGCCGTCGGCGTCGAGGAGCTCGACGGCGGCCCTGACGATCTGTTCGCGGGTCAGCGTGTCACGGGGCATGAGGTCACGATAGTGCAGCCGGCGACCGTCTTGCACAGTGTTCAATACGCACTTGCACAGTGTGCAAGTCTGCTCTACCTTCGACTTGAACACAGTGCAAGTCAGCGCCAGGCCACCGTGGAGCGGCCCGGCGCCCAGGGGACACAGGGGAGAGGGACGTTCCATGGCCACCGAAACACTGTCCGAGTTCGTCGAGGCGACCGCCGCCGAGTTCGGCATCCCGGGCGTCGCCGTCGGCATCCTGGCCGACGGGCAGGAGACCGTCGCCTGCCACGGCGTGACCGGCATCGACGACCCGCACCCGGTCGGCCCGGAGACGCTCTTCCAGGTCGGCTCGGTCTCCAAGACCGTCACCGCCACCGCGCTGATGCGCCTGGTCGCGGACGGCCGGGTCGACTTGGCGGCGCCGGTCCGCCGGTACGTCCCCGAGCTGGTCCTCGCGGACGAGCGGGCGGCGTCCGCCATCACCGTGCTCAACCTGCTCAACCACACCGCCGGCCTGGACTGGAACCTCCTCACCGACACCGGCACGGGCGAGGACGCCCTGGCCCGCTTCACCGCCGAGCTGGCCGGGCTCCCCCTGATCGCCGAGCCCGGCACCCGTTCCTCCTACAGCCAGGCCGGCTACAACCTCGCCGGGCGGATCATCGAGAAGGTCACCGGCCAGAGCTACGAGCGGGCCGTCTCCGCCCTGCTGCTCGAACCGCTCGACCTGTCGCGGAGCACCTTCGCACCGGACGGCGCCACGGCAGGGCACCTCGCCGAGGGCCACAACCGGGAGGCGGACGGCACCCTGTCGACGGCCCGGCAGTGGCGGCCCACCCGCGCCAACAACCCCGGCGGCGGCCTGGCCTCCTCCGTCACCGACCAGCTGCGCTGGGCCGCCTTCCACCTCGGCGACGGGCGCGCGCCGGGCGGCGAGCGGCTGCTGCCGGCGGAGCTGCTGGGCCGGATGCGGCAGCCCACCGTGGAGCTGCGCGGCAGCACCCTCGGCGACGCGCTCGGCATCTGCTGGTTCCTGCGCGACGTCGACGGCGTCCGCACCGCCGGGCACGGCGGCTCCGGCAACGGCCAGTTCGCCGAACTGCTCACGGTGCCCGAGCGGGACTTCGCCGTCGTCGCCCTGTCCAACGCCGGCCCGGACGGCATCCTGTTCAACCAGGCCGTGGTCCGCTGGGCGCTGCAGACCCACCTCGGCGTGGCCGACCGCGACCCGCAGCCGCTCCCCCACGACGAGACCTGGGCCCGCCAGGTCGCCGGGCACTACGAGATCGACGCGATGACGCTCACCGTCGCGACCGACGGCACCGGGCTGACCCTGGACGTCCGGATCAGGCCCGAGATCCGGGCCGCCTCGGAGACCGAGATCCCGCCGGACCACGCCCCGGCGGGCCTCGGCCGACTGCCCGGCCGCGAGGACGAGTACATCGTCACCGAGGGCGGCCTGAAGGGGCAGCGCGGCTACTTCACCCGTGACGAGGCCGGCACGGTGCTGGGCATCGACCTGGCCGGGCGGCTGTTCACCCGGACCGGGCCGGTCGCCGACTGATGGGCCGCCCGCGCCGGACGCCGCTGTTCACCCGCCCCTCACCGCGGGCACGGCGTCCGGCCACCGGGGATTGTGCCTACGCTGTAAAGGTGCGTGACGCCGCCACCGCCCGGTCGGCGGCCCCGCGTCCCCGAAGGGCCACCCGTGAAGCGCACCGCCCCGTTAGCCTTCGCCCTGGCCGCAGCCCTCGCGGCCGCGGCCACCTCCGTCGGCGCCCCCGCCGCCGCGCAGGAACAGCGCCGCCCGCCGCGCGCCGACCGGCACTTCTACGGCACCAAGACGCCCTACGCACCGCAGCAGGACCTGCACGACTACCAGCCGGTGCCGCGCGGCTTCACCCCGGTGTTCACCGAGAACGTGGCCCGGCACGGCTCCCGGGCGATGACCGACCCGAGCGACGGCCGGACCGTCCTCGCCGTGCTGCAGGCGGCGCGGGCGCAGGACGGGCTCACCCGGCTCGGGGAGCGGCTCGACCCGCAGGTCCGCGCACTGCTGGCCGGCGCCGCGGCGCTCGGCTGGGGCAGCCTGTCGGCGCGCGGCGCCGAGGAGCAGCGGCAGACCGCGCTGCGGATGGAACAGCGGCTGCCCGCACTCTTCCACGACATCGAGGCCGGCCGACGGCCGATCACGGTCGAGACCTCGGGCGTCGCCCGCGCGGTGGCGAGCGCGAACGCCTTCACCGCCGGCCTGGCCGCCGGAGATCCGGCGCTGGCAGGACTGATCCGGCCCCCGGTGACCGACCGCGACCTGCTGTACTTCCACAAGCAGCCGCAGAACGCGGACTACCGGGCCTACCTGGCGGGCGACCCGGAGCTGGCCGCCGTCCTCGCGGAGATCGACGGGGAGCCCGGCACCGCGCGGGCGGCCGGGCACGTGGTCGCCCGGCTGTTCCGGCCGGGCTTCGCCGCCGCGATGGCCGGCCCCGACCGGGTCGCGTTCGGCCGCGCGCTGTACCAGCTGTACGGCGCCGCGCCGGATCTGAGGGCGGAGGCGCCCGGGGTGGACCTCGATCCGTTCCTGCCCGCCGAGGACGCCCGGTGGTTCGCCTACCTGGACGACGCCGAGGAGTTCTACCAGAAGGGCCCGGCGTTCCGCGGACGGACCATCACCTACGGCATGGCGCACGTTCTGCTGGACGACCTGTTCGCCCGGGCGGAGGCGGCCGCCGCGGGCACCGGCGGGAGCGGCGCGGTGCTCCGCTTCACCCACGCCGAGGAGATCGAGCCGCTGGCGGTGCTGCTCGGGCTGCCCGGCAGCACCCGCCCGGCCGCTCCGGACGACCCGTACGCGTACCGCACCAACCCGTGGCGCGGTGCCGAGGTGGCGCCGATGGCCGCGAACGTCCAGTGGGACGTCTTCGCCGGGCCGCGGCAGCCCGGCCGGGGCACGGACGGCGGGGGCACGGACGGCCGGCCCGCCGAGGGCACCCGCTATCTGGTGCGGATGCTCTACAACGAGCGGGAGACGGCGTTCCCCGCGTCCTGCCGGCCGATCGACCGGGGCAGCTTCTTCTACGACCTGGCCGAACTGGAGCGCTGCTTCGGGCGCGGCTGACCGCGGGCCGGAGGGCCTCCCGACCCGGCCGGCGGCTTGCACAACCGATCGGTTGTGCAAGCTGGCGGTTGTGCGTACTGTCGAGGTATGACAGTCGTCGACGACGAATTGAGCCTGGTGTTCGCTGCGCTGGCCGACCCCACCAGACGGGCGATACTGGCGCGCCTGGCCCGGGGCAGCGCCACGGTCCACGAGCTGGCCGAGCCCTTCGCGATGACCCAGCAGGCGGTGTCCAAGCACCTGAAGGTGCTGGAGCAGGCCCGCCTCATCTCCCGCACCCGCGCGGCGCAGTCGCGCCCGTGCGTGCTGGAGCCGGACCACCTGGACGCCGCCACCGACTGGATCGCCCGGCACCGGCAGGTCTGGGCCGACCGCCACGACCGCCTCGACGAGCACCTGTCCGCCCTGCGGGCCGAGCAGCGGGGCGCCAAGGAGACGAGCACACCATGACCACCACCGGCGAACTCACCTACCGGCGCGTGCACCGGGCCTCGCCCGAGCTGCTGTTCGACTGCATGACCACCCCGGAGCACCTGGCCCGCTTCTGGGGTCCGACCGGGACGACCACGCCGCTCGACGGCATCGTGGTGGACCTGCGGCCGGGCGGGGCGTTCGAGACCACGATGGTCAGCGACGCCGACGGCAGCACCTACACCATGCGGGCCGTGTACGCGGAGGTCAGCCGGCCGGACCGGCTGGTCTGGATCGAGGCCGACGTCGAGGGCGGCATGCGGACGACCGTCACCTTCACCGACCTGCGCGACGGCCGCACCGAGGTGGTGACCCATCAGACCAACGTGCCCGCCGCCTATCTGAGCGCCGAGGCGCAGGCCGGGTTCGCCACCAGCCTCGACCGCTTCGCGGCGTACGCGGCCGGCCTCGCCGCCGAGCACGGCTAGCCACGCCCCCGCCCCTCCCACCCTCCTCCGATTCCCTCCCGATCCACGCGAAAGGCAGGGCCGCACCATGCCTGTCATCACCTCGGCCGACGGCACTCCCCTCACCTGTGAGCGGTCCGGCAGCGGACCGGCGATCGTCCTGGTGGACGGCGCCCTCTGCCACCGCTCCGCGCGGCCGCTGGCCGCACTGCTGGCAACCGACTTCACCGTCCACCTCTACGACCGCCGCGGCCGCGGCGAGAGCGGCGACACCGCACCGTTCGCGGTCGCCCGGGAGGTGGAGGACCTGCGGGCCGTGGTCGCCGCGGCCGGCGGCCGGGCCGGCGTCTACGGCATCTCCTCCGGCGCCGCGCTCGCGCTGACCGCGGCCGCCTCCGAGCCCGGGATCACCCGGCTCGTCCTGCACGACCCCCCGTTCATCGCCGAGGCCGGCCGCGCCGACCGGGCCAAGGAGTACACCGAGCGGCTCCAGGAGCTGCTCGCCGCCGGCCGCCGCGGCGACGCCGTCGCCCTGTTCCTGGCCCATGTCGGCCTGCCCGAGCCCGCCGTGGCGGGGATGCGCGCGCAGCCGTCCTGGGCCGCGTTCGAGGCACTCGCCCCGACCCTGGCGTACGACGACGCGGCGCTCGGCGACGGGAGCGTGCCGCGCGGCCTGGCGGCCCGGGTGGCCGTTCCGGCACTGGTCCTGGCCGGCGGCGCCGCGCCGCCGCTGCTCCGGCAGGCCGCCGCGGCGACCGCGCAGGCCCTGCCGCACGCGGAGTACCGGACGCTGGAGGGCCAGACGCACGACCCGGATCCGGCCGTGCTCGCCCCGGTGCTCGCGGAGTTCTTCGGCAGCTGACCCACGGCCGGCCGCGCGGCGGAGGAATCGGTCTGGACGGTTCATCCATTCTGGACGTACAGTCCAGACATGGGAACCGCGGACGACACCACCGACGAGCGGCTGCGCCTGTGGACTCCGGTGTGCCAGGCCGTCGCACTGCTGCTCGGCCCGTACGCCGAGGTCGTGCTGCACGACGCCGGGACCGACCGGATCCTCGGGATCTGGAACCCGATGGGCTCGCGCCGCCCCGGCGACCCTTCGCAGCTCGGCGAGCTGGACGCACTCGACCCGTCGGCGCGCGACGTCTTCGGCCCGTACGAGAAGCTGCTGGCCGACGGCCGGCGGCTCTCCTCGGTCAGCGCGGTGCTGCGCGACGCGGACGGCGGGGTGTCGGCGGTGCTGTGCGTCAACCTCGACCGGACACCGCTGGAGCAGGCCGCCGCCGTACTCTCCGCCTTCGGCGCCCCGACCGCGGGCCGCCCGGAACCGCTCTTCGAGCAGGACTGGGCCGAGCGGATCCAGCACGTCGTCGGCGGGTACGTGCGCGAGTGCGGCCGCCCCGTCGAACGGCTGACCCGCGCCGACCGCCTCGCCGTCCTCGAACGGCTCGACGAGGCCAAGGTCTTCGCGGTGCGCCGCGCGACCCCGGTCGTCGCCCAGGCCCTGCGGATCTCCCGTTCCACCCTGTACGGCCTGCTGGCCGACCTCCGAGCACCGAGCACGAAGGACCGAACACCATGACCCGGCTGCCCGACTTCCGCCTCGAAACCTACTTCTCCCGGTGGGAGTTCACCGCACGCCACCACCTGACCGCCTCCGACGTGCAGACCATGACGCTGGCCGAGCTGCTCGCCCTCGCCGACGACGGGGACCGGTCCGCCTTCGAGAACCTCTCCCTGGGCTACACCGAGACCTACGGCGACCCGGCACTGCGGGAGGCGATCGCCGCCACCTACGAGCGGGCGGACGCCGCGGACGTGATCTGCTTCGCCGGCGCGGAGGAGGGCCTCTACCTGGCGATGAACGTCCTGCTGGGGCCCGGCGACCACGCCGTCGTGGTGACCCCCAACTACCAGGCGGCCGAGACCGTGCCGCTGGCCCTCTGCGAGGTCACCGGCGTCGCCCTCGACCCGGAGCGCGACTGGGCGCTGGACCTCGACGCCGTGCGGGCCGCGATCCGCCCCACCACCCGGGTGGTGTCGGTGAACTTCCCCAACAACCCGACCGGGAAGGTCATCGACGCCGCCGACTTCGAGGAACTCGTCCGGATCTGCGACGAGCGCGGCATCCACCTGTTCAGCGACGAGGTCTACCGGGGGCTGGAGCGCGACCCGGCCCGCGCCCTGCCGCAGGCCGCCGACCTGTCGGAGCGGGCACTGTCGCTGAACGTCACCTCCAAGGCCCTCGGCCTCCCGGGCCTGCGGGTCGGCTGGATCACCTGCCGCGACCGCGGCCTGCTGGCCCGGCTGGAGCGCGCCAAGCACTACACCACCATCTGCAACTCCGCCCCCGGCGGAATGGTCGCCGAGGTGCTGCGGCTGGTGCCCGGCGGACTCGCCGGGCCGGGGGCATCGGGCATTGCGGTCTCTCTCAGCAGGGCCTGGACCGGGCCAGTAGGACCACTGTAGACGGGCGGACCCTGCCGGTTCGCGTGGTGGCCGCTGGAGTCCGCCACCTGGCCCCCGGCGCCCTGAACCAGGCCGGATCCGCTCCGTACGGTTGCGGCAATCCGATCCATCGAGATGCGCCGGTGCCCATCGAGCGCCCGGCAGGCAGGCGCGCCATGACTCTCTTCTTGCAGGCTGCGGTACCGGCGGACGACCGCCGAAGAGGCCCGCTCGCGGGCGCCCGACGCGTCACGGCAACCGTGTTCGCCGCCCAGGGGGCCGCCGTGGCGGCGGTGTTCACCACTGTGCCGGGCATCCAGGAGCAGCTCGGGCTGTCGTCGCCGGTGACCACCGTACTGATGGTCACCGTCGCACTTGCCGCAGGCGCGGGCAGCTTCGCCGGGATGGCGGCGATCCGCCGGGTGGGCGCGGTCGCCGCCATGCGCTGCGCCGCCGTGGCGACTGCCGCCGCCCTGCTGCTGATCGGGTGGGCGCCCGGTCAGGCAGGCGTCACTGTCGCCTACCTCTTGTTCGGAATGGCCCTGGGCGGCATCGACGTCTCCGTGAACACCCGGGCCGCGGCGGTCGAGCGTGCGTACGGGCGCAGCATCTTCTCGTCGTTCTACGCCCTCTGGAGCGTGGGAGGCGTCGCCTCGGCCCTCCTGACGGCGGGCATGGCTCGCCTCGGCAGGCCGCCCGAGCAGATCCTGACCGCTCAGGCCGCCCTCGTCCTCACGCTCGCCCTGACCATCCGCTCCCACCCGATCGCGGACGCGGCGGCATCCGGCACACCGTCCGAGACCGCCGCAGTGCCGCTCGGCCGGAGGATGTGGGCCAAACTCGTCCCGTTCGGCCTGGTCCTCCTCGTCGCGTACGTCATCGACTCCACGGTCTCGGCCTGGTCGACCGTCTACCTCCACCAGGTCCTCGCCGCGTCCTTGCCGACGGCGCCCCTGGCCTACGCGGCTTACCAGGCGGGCACCATCACCGGACGAGCCTGCGCCGACCACCTGATCCGCAGGACGGGGCCGGCCGCGGTGATCCGCGCCGCCGCGCTGGGCGCCGCGACCGCCCTGGCCGCGCTCGCCGGGGCGCCCGGCTGGCCGTACGCGATTGCCGCAGCGGGGTTCGTGGGCCTGGGCGTCTCCGCGTTCACCCCGCTGTGTCTCGCCACCGCCGGGCGGCTGCAACCGGATGCCGCCGAAGCCATCCTCGCCCGTCTGAACCTCTTCAACTACCTGGGCGTCATCAGCGGGGCGGCCGCAAGCGGGTTCATCGGTTCCAGCGGCCACTTCCGCCTCGCATTCGCGATTCCCGCAGTCCTGGCCCTCCTACCGCTGGTCATCGCTCGTACTTTCGCCCACGACGCCCGACTCCAACCAGTGGTGCACCACTCCTGAGGTGCGGAGGGCCGACGTGCGGTGCTACCCGGCGTCTTGGGAAATGCTCGCCCAGGCCTGTAGACCAACTCAGCGCGCGGGCGTCGCTGGTACGGGGGTGTTGCGGCTGGAACGGGCACCTTCGGAGAGCCGTTGGCTGGGTATCTGTGTGCGGGTCGGTGTGCTTCTCGAGTGGCTGGGAGGTGGCGCCGAGGTCCGGGGGGGGTAGTCGGGCGGATGAACATCTCAAGCTCAGCGACACGGCGAGGTGTGTAGCATTCGGCGCCTGACCTGCAGAAACACCTAATTCCTTGATCTGGGGTCAAGCGGGTCAGATCATCGCAGGCGGCAGCGGGAGCCTTGTTCACATTGTCGCTGGGGACACTGCGGGGCACGGGTTGCACGGCGTGATGGGGCTGCGGACGGTCGCGGCTACAATGACAGTCTGTTCGACGGGCTGAGGGGTTCCATCAGAGGTTCGGCCTGGTGCACGTCGATTTCGACACGCAGGTGCGCACGCCGAAGGCCTCGTACGCCTGGTACCGCGACCTGATAGCCGCTCACCGGGCCTCCATGCCGAACGCATCAACCGCCACCAGATACCCGTCCCCGTGAACGGCAGGTCCGCATCCACCTCGTCCAAGCCGACGCGGCCGACGAACTCACCGGTCTTCCGCGGTTCGAGCGCCCACCAGCCAGAATCTCGCTCGTCGAACTCGGCCTGCATGAGGGCCACCGGGGCATCGCTCTGCTCCCGCCTCAGCGGTTCCCTCACATGTTCTCGGACTTCGGGATCGGCGTTCATCGCCGCCCACGGCTCGAGGTCGGAGTCCCGCCACCGGCAGAGCGGGAGACGACCGGTGCGCAGCTCTGGCATGCCGCCCACGGATCAACGGCGCCGAATCCGCGTGCTACAAATCCTGGGCCGTCAGTGATCGTACGTCAATTGAGCTCGCATTCCCACGACTCGATGGGCGGCTGGCCCGGGGGCAGCTCGCCGGTGCAGTATTGGTGGAGCCACGTTGCGGCCCGGCGCTCGGCGTACTTCTCGTTGACCGGCTCTCCCTGCTCGTCCAGTTCGAGGACGTTGGCGAAGATGGCGAAGCAGATCTCCATCTGGGAAGGCGACTTACGCAGTTCCTCCCAGTAGTCGATCCCTTCCAGCATCGGGTGACCCACCGAACTGCGGGCAACCCATCCGGCAAAGCGGCGAATGGCTCCCGAGGCACCGGGACTGAGATGTGAAGGCATTCGAACACTCTAGCCTCGACCTTGCATGACGGCTCGTCAGTATTGCTGGCGGGCCGTTTCTGCTCTCCGGGCCAGGATGTTTCGGTCTGTGGGCATGCTGATAGCCCGGCTGTCGGGCCGGGCGGGCGCCGGATTCTACGGCTTCGGAAGGGTGGGGACTCGTCGGGATGGGGCCGCGCTGTCGCTGGTCAGTCGGGTTCCGGCGGGGCGAGCAGGTCGAGTGCGAGCTGGATGCTCTCCGGCCAGACCTGGTTCCGGGCGGCGTCGCGAACCTGCCCGCCGGGTTCGACGGCCGGGGTCCCGGCCGAGGTCGATCAGGAGCACGGCGGCGTGGACGGTTTCGGTGACGGCCATCCCGATCGAGTAGGACAGCCGTCGTCCGCGGGCGGTGCGCCAGTTGAGGAACTTGTGGGTGCCGCCGCCGGAGTCGGTGCGGATCAGGGTGCGCCGTCCGCGCCGGCACTCGGTAGCCGGGCCAGGGCCAGGCGGGCTGCTTCGAAGTGGTCGGCCGCGGTGTTGCTGCCCGCGTTGCCCGGCCGCAGCAGACCCGCCACCGGCTCCCCGGAACCTTCGAAGCCGTGGTCGACGAACGCGAACAGCGGGTGGTGGCCGTGCCAGGACAGTAGACGGAGATTCGGGCCGTACCAGACGACCACTTGGCAGATTCGTCCGGAGCTGGCTGGAGCCGCGGCCGCAGAGCGGACTGGGGCGCCGAGTCGTGTCTCCGGGATGCGCGATGTCAGCCGTTGTACCACCGGAAGTGCAGGCGTGTCGTGCGGCTCCTCAGCCGTTTTTCTGATGAGCGCTGTTGTCGGCGAGCCGGGCGAGGAGCGCGGTCTGGTCGCCAAGGCCAGTGATGTAGTCACCGCCGGGGCCGTAGGCAGCGACGGTCTGGTGGCGTTTGATCAGCAGGGACCCGCGGTAGGCGTCGTCATCGGGCGCATTGCCGGCCCAGAGGAAGATGCGGAGGTCGCCGAAGGGATCGTGGCCGGCCGCGATGACGTGGCCGGGCGGGGTGGTGTCGTCGGTGCCGGTCCAGTGAAGGGTGAGGTCGGCGACGCGGAACTGCAAAGCAATCTCCTCGGGTGTGCGCCCGGCCGGTCGGGTGGCGCCGGGCAGTCGATCACTGATCGCTGCTGCTCATGATGCTCTCGATAACAGCCGATGGCCACGTGAGCTGCTCAGGCCGCAGGGATCGGGGAAGTCGATGACAGCGGCACTGCTGCCCGCCCGAATGGGCGTCGGGCGTCGATGCCCGGGACAAGTCCGCACCGATGAGGTTGGTCCTGGCGGATCGATTTCGGTGTCCGGCCGAAGCCGGGGTGGTCCGGGCTGACCGCGCGGCGATCGTTCATGCACGGGCTGGGGTTCGGTCTCGATATCCACGCTTCGGCGACCTGCTCGAGCGCGCCGAGCGGCTTGGTGCCGGCGAACCGACGTGAACACAGCGCCCGCTTGCCGCCGCCGGCCTGAGCAGCAGGCATGCCTGGTCGTCTTTGCAGGTTCCGATCCATGGCGGGAAGCCCACGGCTCGCTGCGGGGGCGTCCCTCTCTGTCCGATCCGGCAGGCGAATACGATGACAGGGTGTTCGACGGGCCGGGGGAGACCACCGGCGCCTCGGCCTCGTCCACGTCGACTTCGAGACGCAGCAGCGCACCCCGAAGGCGTCGTTCGCCTGGTACCGCGACCTGACCGCCGCCATTGGGCGTTGCACGACGGGTCGTCGGGCATCCGTGCGGCAGCTTGTCCAAGTCGGGTTCGATGCCGATCGGCCGCCTTGTGATGGAGGGCGTTCGACGGCGGCGCGCCGTCGCGAGGGGCGAAGGCGGGTGTTCGACGGACGCAGCGGTCATCGCCGACGGTTCGTCCGTCCCGACCGGGCGTACTCGCCGCAGGGCGTCCGCCTGGCGGGCGCGGCTGCTCGCCGCTTTGGGCCGGGGTCGGCGGCGCTGACCGTGCAGGCGTCGAGCCGGACCGGGTCGCCGTGACCGCTGCCCTGACCTGCCGGAATGACGTCGCCCTCCGTCACCGGCGCATGTGGGACGGAGCCGTTGGCCGGGCCGGCCCGTTCCGGCGCCTACAGCCGGCGGAACACGGAGGTCAGGGTTTCGATCTCCTGCGCGGAGAGCTTGTCGGTGAGGTGGCGGCGTACCGCGGTGTCCAGGCCGGGGTGTACGGCGGTGATGGCCGTACGTCCGGAGTCGGTGAGGGTGACGATGACACCGCCGGTGCGTTCGCGGATGACGAGTCCGCGCTTGCCCATGCGGGTGAGCTGGTGGGAGATGCGTGTGCGGTCCCAGCCCAGTGACGCGGCGAGCTCGCTCTGGCGCAGGCTGCCTCCCGCCTTGTCGAGGTTGGCGAGGATCGTCAGGTCCGGTTCGGACAGGCCCGCCGCCTCGGCGGTGTCCGCGATCACGCGGGCTCGGACGACCTCGTGGGCGCGCTTGAAGGCGCTCCAGAAATCGACGGGCTCGCACGCGGCGTCGGTCATGGCCTCGTCCCGCGCGGCGGCCTCCCCATTCAGTGTTGACATATCAACGCGCCTTTTCTTAGTGTTGAGATGTCAACGCTAACAGGTGGCTGCGCCCTCGGCAGCCCCTGTCGGCCGCGTCCACCCTTCACGCACCGCAGGAGGCACCGTGCAGACCCGATCCCTTGGAGCCGGCGGCCCGCAGGTCCCCCCTCTCGCACTGGGCTGCGCCGGCATGTCCGACCACACCGCCCCCGCCGACGAGGCCGACGCCATCGCCACGATCCGCGCGGCCCTCGACGCCGGCGTCACCCTCCTCGATACCGCCGATTTCTACGGCATGGGCCACAACGAGGACCTCATCCGCCGCGCCCTGCGCGTCGGCGATCGCGAAAAGGCGCTGCTGAGCGTCAAGTTCGGCGGTCTGCGCGGCCCCGACGGCTCCTTCGTCGGCATCGAGGGCCGTCCCGCCCACGTGAAGAACGCGCTCGCCTACTCGCTGCGCCGCCTCGACACCGGCCACGTCGACATCTACCGCTCCGCCCGCCTCGCCCCCGACACTCCGATCGAGGACACGATCGGCGCCATCTCCGAGCTGGTCCAGGCCGGGTACGTGCGGCACATCGGGCTCTCCGAGGTGGGGCCCGAGACCATCCGCCGCGCCCACGCCGTGCACCCGATCTGCGATGTGCAGATCGAATACTCCCTGTTCAGCCGTGAACCCGAGGCCAACGGCGTCCTGGACACCTGCCGCGAGCTGGGGATCGGCGTCACCGCCTACGGGGTCCTCGCGCACGGCCTGCTCACCGGCACCTACCGGCAACCCGCCGGAGGTGACCCGCGCGCCCACTGGCTGCCCCGCTTCCACCCCGACAACCTCGCCGCGAACCTCACCCTCGTCGAACGGCTGCGGCCGCTCGCCGACGCGCGCGGCATCAGCGTCGCGCAACTCGCCACCGCCTGGGTCGTCGCCCGGAGCCGTGAGCGCGGCACCATCGTGGCCGTCCTGGGCACCCGCCGACCCCACCGCGTCGCGGAGGCCCTGGCCGCGATCGACGTCGCCCTGACCGACGCAGACCTGCGCACCATCGACGAGGCCGTCCCGGCCGATGCGGTGGTCGGAACCCGCTACGCGGCACCCCTCATGGCCCTGCTGGACAACGAACGCGGCCCGAATCCGTCTGCAAGCGCGCGGAAGTGACCGCCGACGGCCGGCCGGACTTCGCGGCTTCACCGACACGGTCCCGGTCGGCGTGCTCGGTGAGACCGAATCAGAAGTGCCGCGGCAGCTGCAACACCACCGTGTCCTTCACACCCGTCTGCGGCATCACCCGCTGACCACACACTCCGGTCCCGTGCCCACCGGGCGCGGATCTCCTGCCCCGGCGCCTGCTCGACACATGGCCCTGCTTCCCATGACGGGGCCCTGTGGTCGGTCGCTCCCTCACCGGGTCCATGGCCACTGTGAGCCACGCCGGTGCCCCATCTGCACAGAACAGGCTGCGAATCGTGAACACATCTGAGTCACTGCTCACCGAACTGGTCCGGTCCGAGAAGCCGATCGGAGTAGGGATCATCGGCCTCGGCGCGCACGGTAGCTGGGCCGAGCGCTCCCACCTTCCGGCCCTGCGCGCCGTCCCGGGTTACGAGCTGAAGGCATTGAGCGCGAGTTCGAAGCAGTCGGCGGAGCGTTCCGGGCAGAAGCACGGTGTCTCTCGAACCTTCGGGACGGCGGCCGAACTTGCTGCCTGCGAGGAGGTGGACCTCGTGGTCGTGGCGGTGAAGGTGCCGAGCCACCGGGAACTGGTGCAGACGGCACTGAACGCCGGCAAGAGCGTGCTGTGCGAGTGGCCGCTGGGCAACGGGCTCGCGGAGGCCGAGGACATGGCGCAGCAAGCGCGCAGCCGCGCCGTGCCGACCGTCGTCGGACTTCAGGCACGGTCGCATCCGGCCCTCGCCTATGCGCGGGAACTCGTGGCCGACGGCTACGTGGGGGAGGTGCTGTCCACGACGGTCGTCGGCTCCGGCGGTGCCTGGGGCGCCACCGTCGGCCCCGGCGACCACTACGTGCTCGACGCCGCCAACGGCGCGACACTGCTGACCATTCCTTTCAGCCACACCCTCGACGGACTCGCGTCCGTCCTGGGAGAGCCCGAGGACCTGCGGATCCAACTGGCGTCGCGGCGCAACTCGGCCGTGGACACCGCGAGCGGACAGCCCGTGCCCATGACCGCCGCAGACCAGGTGGTGGCCTCGGGACGGCTGCCGGGCGGTGCGGTGGTCACCTTCCACTACCGCGGAGGCATGTCCCGGGGCACGAACTTCCGCTGGGAGATCAACGGCACCGAGGGCGACCTCGTCCTCACCGCCCCGATCGGCCATCTCCAGCTCAGCCCGGTCACCCTCGAAGGCGGTCGCGGAACCTCCGCCGGACTCGCTCCCCTGACGGTGCCGGAATCGTATGTTCACGTCCCGCAACTGGACCCCCGAGCCGACGCGCCGCTCTACGCGGTCGCTCACGCCTACCAGCAGTTCCTGGCCGACCTGCGCGAGGGCACGTCAGCGGTGCCCGATTTCGCGCACGGCGCCGCCCGGCACCGCAGCATCGAATCCGCCCTGACGACCGCCTGACCGGACGTGCCGGCTTCGCCCCGCGTACCAGCGGACTGCCACACGTAGCCGAGGCATCGCGCGGACGGCGGACTCCATCGGTGCCTCTCGGTTGAGGGGCCCGGTGATCTGGAGGTTCGGCCTCCAGCACTCCGCCTACGGGGGCGGGGCCGGCCGCTCGGCGTCGAGGCACTGCCGGGTGGTGCGGGTGGAGGTGGAACTGCTGACGGAGGGGGAGGGGCGGGTCGGGCCCCGCGCGGTCGGCGGGACGGAGTGCCGCGGTGGGCGCGGAGGACGGCGGGGAGTGTGGACTGTCGTGCCGGCCACCCCGGCGCTGTCTGTCCGACTGCGCGGCGCTGGGGTGGCAGGCCGGGTCGCCCTGCCGCTGTTCAGTCGGTCGGGGCCTGCCAGGGTTGGAACCACGGGTCGGGCCACTGTTCGGCGGCGGCCAGCAGGGGGAACAGCGTGGCGCCGTCGATGGTTTCGCGGATGATGTCGGCGTGGCCGCCGTGTCGGGAGGTCTCCTCGATGAGGTGCAGCAGCACCCAGCGGACGGACCAGTTCTTCACGTCGGCGGGGAACCACGGCAGCCCTTGGGGGACGGGCACGGCCTGGCCGAGATCGGCGATTCCGGCGATCACTGCGTCCGTCTCCCGGGCCGCGGCCTCGTACTGGTCCAGCACATCCGCGAGCGTCTCCTCCACGGTGAGCGCGAATTCGGCAGCGTCGCTCTCGTCGGCCGCTCGCCGGGGGACGCGCTGCCGCTGGAGGATCAGGTCGGTCCAGCCGGCCTCGCATCGGGCGGCGTGTTTGATGAGGCCGCCGATGCTCAGTTCACTGGCGGTGGGCGTCATCCTCGCCTGATCGTCCGTCAGCCCATGGGTGGTGGCGCGCAGGGCCTGGCGCTGCTGGGTGAGGTAGGCGAGCAGGCCTTCGCGCTCGTCGGCGATCGGCGGTACGTGTGCGGGCATGGGGCCGACCCTCTCTCCTGGAGAAAGGGCCGGTCAACCCTCCGGTGAAAAGAATTTCAGACTCTTGCGAAAGATCAGAGCGTGTCGCGGTCCCTGTGCATCGCGTCCCGCCTTGCCGCGTCGGCGTCACGCGCGTTGGTCGTTGGCGACTTCCGGCCTGGTTGCGTCGCCTGCCGGCACCGTGGCCCGCAGGTCCGGTGCCGGAGCTCGGGGGTCAGGTCGATCGGCCCGGTATGCGTCGGTCGGCAAGTGGCAGTACAGTCCGGTCGAAACTTGCTGCAAAGGTTTGCATCGCGAGAGGGTCCAGCCATGCCGAGAGTCGTCCCGCCCGTCGCCGATGAGCGCACGGCGCTGACCGCCTACCTGACCCACCAGCGGCGCGCGCTGCGTGTCACCGCTCACGGTCTGACCGAGGAACAGGCCCGCATGGCGGCCTCTGCCAGCGAGTTGAGCATCGGCGGGCTGATCAAGCACGCCCCACGGTGCGAGGGCTTCTGGACCGACCTCATCCTTCAGCAGGAGCGCCGTGGGCAGCCAGAGGTGGACGACTCGGACGCGGGCGAATTTCAGCTCGCCCCGGACGAGACACTGGCCGGGGTCCTGGCCGCGTATGCCGAGGCGGCTGAGCGGACCGATGCGGTGATCTCCAGTATTCCGGACCTGGGACAGGCCGTTCCGGTGCCACAGGGGGCTCCATGGGTTCCCGCGGAGGTCAGGGAATGGTCGCTCCGCTGGGTCCTGCTGCATTTGATCGAGGAGACGGCACGGCATGGCGGTCACGCCGACGTCATCCGCGAGAGCATTGACGGCGCGACATTTGACCCGCTGCTCGCCGCGGCCGAGGCGTGGCCTGACCCATGGGTCCAGCCGTGGGAACCCGCGTCCCCGAGCGTCGGCTGACGGCAAGTGCCGATCGATTGACCCTGCACCGGCGTCGGGCCGCGACTGGGCCGGGTTGCGTCCCGGACACGGCGGCGCAGGACGACAGCGGGCAGGGCCGCGGGGCCGGGAGCCGGTCGGCCTCGCCGGGTGATCCTGATGGGACATCGGCCGGGTCGCGATGCGTGCGGGCACGCGGGCCCGATGGGCGATGCGGTCGACGGCGGTCTCGACCTGCGCCGCGTCGGCGCCGGCCGCCGGGGCCCGGCCGCCCTCCTTCTCGACGGCCTCGACCGTCTCGGCGCAGCTCGTCCCGTCCCGGGCCGGCCGCAGGGCGGTGGCGGCACCGATCCAGGGGCGGCCCCGGTCACGACGGCGACGCGCCGGCCCTGCACTGCCCGAACCTGCCGGGTCCCACCGTTTCCGGCTCGGCCACCGGCAGGCACCGACCGTTCGTGCGGCTGACGTTCCGGATGCACCCGTCACCCCGTGGCCCGTCCACGAGGACGCACAGGTCGATGCCGTGGCCGTCGAAGGCGGTTTGTCGCACGCTCGGTACCCGATTGGAGGCATCGGCGAGCAGTCGTGCCCGGGAGTCCTCATGCTCGGGTGCGGTGGCGATCCTGCCGCCCTGACGTACGAGGAGCGCCGATGTCAGCCCTGACCGGGAGAAGTGCCGCCGCGGCAGCGGCGGGTGGGATCATGGCCTTCGTCTGCGTGTGCGCGGGTCCTGCGTACGCGGACGGGGCCTCCTCGCCGTTCAAGGGCCGCACCGACAGCGGGAACCTCATCGTGAGGAGCGGGGACGTCATCGTCTGCTTTGCGGAGAACCAGGTGGTGGTGGCCGACACCGAGGGCAAGTTCCGTCAGACGGACGGGCCCGGTACGAGCTTCACCACGCCGGCCGGGGCCGCGTTCAGGACCCTCGACACGGGGAAGACCTTCCCGCTCTTGCAGAACGGCGGGGTCGAGGTGAGCTTCGAGGGGGCCAGTGCGGTGGTCACCTGCCCCAAGAGCCTCGTCCCGGCGACCTCCGCGTTCGTGCCGAAGTCGACCCTGGCCGGAACCGGAGGCTCGGTCACCGGGGTGGACGTGATCAAGAGCACCGCCGGTGGAGCTCTGGCCGTGGGCGGGGTCGCCGGCGCCGCGATCGCGCTGCGTCGACGTCGGGTCGGCGGCACCGACTAGCCGCCACCCACCCGGGCCGGCCGACGGGTGCTCTCCGGGGAGCGCCGCGGTCGCCGGGCGACCATCGGAAGGCGGAGCGGTGCGACGACCACTCTCGGCACGTAGCCGTGCGGCCTTGGTCCTCGCCGGCGCCGCGGTGGGCGTCGGCGGGTGGCTGATCCAGTCGGGCACCCGGACGTCGGCCCCGCCGCTGCCGAGCGCCGCCGACGCGTGGCCGGGCCTTCCCCTGCCGACGCCGCGCACCACCCAGCCCGGCCCCGGGTCCGAAGCGGTCGGGATGGCGTTCTCCAAGCCGGTTCGGATCCGCATCCCCCGGATCGACGTCGATGCCCCGATCGCCGAGGTCGACCTCGACGCGAACGGGAACCTGCCGGCACCGTCGGCGGTGGACCGCCGACTGGCCGGCTGGTACGAGCAGAGCGCTGCGCCCGGGACCTCCGGGAACGCCGTCATCGACGGCCATGTCGACACCCTCGACGGACCGGCCGTCTTCTACTCGCTCGGCGCACTGCACAGGGGCGACACCATCGACATCATCCGGGCCGACCGCAGCACCGCCGAGTTCACGGCCGATGCGATCGAGGTCTACCCGAAGGGCGCCGTTCCCGCCGATCGGGTGTTCGGCGCTGCGGAGCAACCCCAACTGCGCCTCATCACCTGCGGCGGCACGTACACCAAGGCCACCGGCTACCAGGGCACCGTGGTCGTCTACGGTCATCTCGCCCGTGCCGTGCCCGCCCCCTGAGCGACGGCACACAACGGGCGTGGGCGGCGACCGAGACTCGGAGGCACCCCGGAGCCAGCGGAAGACAGTGCCTACACGTTCATCATCGACCGTACCCACGGGCCTGAGCCAACTCGCCGGCGCCGCATCGGCCTTCCCCGCCGAGCACCCTGGCCTCCTGGTTTGCCTGGCGACCGTGCCCGACCCGCGCCGCACCCACGCCCGACGCCACCCGCTCGTCTTCGTTCTCGCCCTGACCGCCTGCGCGGTCCCGGCGGGGCCCGCCCTCTCGCAGCGATCGCGGAATGGGCTGCCGACGCGCCGCCCGACCTGCTCATCCGTCTTGGCGGCACGCTCAGGGAACCGGGCACCGGGCCGACCGCGCCAGCCGAGGCCACCATACGGCGCCTCCTGCAACGCATCGAGGGCGACGCCCTGGACACCGCCATCGGAGCCTGGCTCGCCGACCGCGCCCGCACCCACCCCACTGGCCACGCCCGACCGGCCCTGGCCGTCAACGGCAAGACGGTCCGCGGCGCGCGCCGCGCCGACGGCACCCAGGTCCACCTGCTCGGCCGCGATGAACGCAACCGGCCTGGGCTTGGCCCAGCGCGAGGTCAGTGCGAAAACGAACGAAATCACCGTCTTCCGGCCTCTGCTCGCACTACTCGACCCAACCGGGACGGTTGTCACCTTCGACGCCCTGCACAGCCAGGTCGAGCACGCCCGCTTCCTCGTCCAGGACAAGAACGCGCACCACGTCGTGCTGATCAAGGGCAACCACCCTACCCTCCACGCCTTGCTCAAGGACCTGCACCGGCGGAAGGTGCCCCTCCTGGGCAAGCAACGGGCAACTGCCCACGGCCGCGACGAAATACGCCGGATCAAGACCGCCACGGTGGCCAAGGCCGTGCAGATCGTGCGCGGCCGCCGCATCGTCACCATCGACAAGGTCTCCCTCGAACGCGTCTACGCGGTCACCGGCCTGACCGCCGAGCAGGCCGACGCCGTTGAAATCGCCCACCATGTCCGGGAGCACCGGGGCATGGAGAACAAGGTCCACCACGTCAGAGACGTCAGCCTTGGTGAAGACGCCTCCCGCATCCGCACCGGCACTGCGCCCCGGGCCATGGCCGCCCTACGCAACCTGGCGATCGGCGCACTACGACTCATCGGCCGCACCAACATTGCCGCCGGGCTTCGTCACCACGCCCGCGACATCACCCGGCCCGCCACGACCCTGGCCATCACGTGATGCAACCGGACACCCCGCGAGAACGCCGCGGCTCCTGCCCTCGAGACCCGGGACCAGTTCCTTCAAGGGGCAGGGGCGGAACACGGGTATCAGCGCCTGTCCGGCAGCAGGAATGCGCGGCGCTCCTCGGTGCTGAGCTCCCGGAATACCCTCTTGTGGGCGCGCCGCAGTAGGCCGTCGACGTCGTGTCCGGCCAAGGTCCAGATGCGTACAGTTCGGTCGCGGGAGGCGGTGGCGAGGCGCGTGCTGTCAGGGTGCCAGGCGAGGCTGTTGCTCCAGTCGGCGTGGACGCCGAGTACGGCGACCTGGGTGGCGGTGTCCGGGTGCCAGAGTCGGACCGTGCGGTCACGGGACACGGACCCGATGCAGGTGCCGTCGGGTGACCAGGCGACGTCCTGGACTGGGCCCTCGTGGCCGGCCATGACGGCGAGTTCGGTGCCGCCGTACGGGTCCCACAGGCGAATCGTGTGGTCGCGGGAGCCGGTGATCAGGCGGCGGCCGTCGGGTGACCAGTGGACTCTCCAGACGTAGTCCAGGTGGCCGCGCAGGGTGGTGACGGGGGTGCCAACGGTGGTGTCCCAGACGATGGCGGTGCGGTCCGTGCTGGACGTGGCGAGGTAGCGGCCCTCCGGGGACCAGGCCGTGCCGCCGATCCAGTCTGCGTGGCCGCGCAGGATGTGGACGGTCGCACCGGTGGCGGCGTCCCAGATGCGAGCCGTGCCGTCGCGGGAGGCGGTGGCTATACGGTTGCCGTCGGGGGACCAGGTGACGTAGGACAGTTCGTCGGCGTGCCCGTTCAGGACGATGTCATCGCCGCTGCCGTCCGCCTGCCACACGACAGCTGCGCCATCGCGCAGAGCGGTGACCAGGCGAGTGCCGTCCGGGGCCCATGCCACCGCGGACACCTCACCGCCGCGCCGGAGGCGGGTTGTACGACCAGTGGCGATGTCCCGGATACGCACCGAGCCGTCCTGGGAGGCAGAGGCGATGCACGTCCCATCGGGTGCCCATGCAACGTGGAGGACCGCGTCGGCCTGGCCGCCGAAGACATCGGTCGATTCAGTGACGTCCCACACGGCCGCGGTCCGGTCGCGGGAGGCGGTCGCCAGCCGCTTCCCGTCGGGGGACCAGGAGACGCCGTAGATGGTGTCCGCGTGGTCGGTGAGCCGGACATCCCTGCTGGTGCCGTCGAGGCTCCATACGTGGGCCGTACGGTTCGCGTCACCACCGGCGAGGCGGGTGCCGTCCGGAGACCAGGCCAGGGAGTTGATGACCTCCGGGTTCTCCAGCGTCCGCTGCGCCTCCCATCCGATGGTGTCCCAGATCCGAACGGTCCGGTCACCGGAGGCCGAAGCGAGCCGACGGCCGTCCGGCGACCATCGGACCGACTCGATGTTGTCCTGGTGATCAGTGAGCACCGTGACGACGGCTGCCGTGGCTGAAGCCCAGACCCGCACCGTGCCGTCTTCTCCGCCGCTGGCCAGGTGTTCTCCATCCGGTGACCACGTCACGCTCCAGACCATGCGCTCGTGCCCGCGCAGCACCGCGCATTCGGCGTACGTGTCGGTGTCCCAGATCCGCACGGCGCGGTCGCTGCCGACGGACGCGAGGCGGGTGCCGTCGGACGACCAGGCGACACCGCCGACGCCTTCCTCCCGGTCGCCGGTCGCCGCCGTGTGGCGGAGGACGGCCAGTTCGGCCCAGGTACGCGTGGACCAGACGCGGACGGTGGAGTCCCTGCAGCCGACGGCAAGCCTGAGCCCGTCGGGGGCCCAGACCACTGCTTGCATCCAGGCACCGTCCCCCTCGAGGACTACTGGTTGGTCGTCACCCTCCGGGCGCCACACCCGGACGGTACCGTCGTCGCTCGACACGGCCAGCAGCTGAGCGTCCGGCGACCAGGCCACCGCGGATGCGCCGCGTTCGAAGCCGCGCAGCACGGCGCGCAACCGTGAGGCGCCCAGGGCCGTGTGCAGCGCCTGGACCGCGCCGGGTGTGGCCGCGCACTCCTCGACTGCCGCAAGGGCGGCGAGCACCGCGGTCTCGGGCTCCGTGTCGAGGCCTTGGAGGGCCCGGACGGCCACCGCGTCCGCGGCACGTTCCATCGTCGCCCGATCCGCTCGTAGCGACCGGTCCACGAACTCTTCGACCAGCGGCGTCGCGCCGACCGTCCGCGCTGACCGCGCCAGCCACCGCCGAACGACAGACAGCCGCTCCCCCGTGAGGAGGTACGCGTCCTGGCGCTCTGCGCGCTCCCAATCCTGCACCCAGCGTTCCAGCTCGGTGCGGCGGCGCAAGTCCTCGGTACGCGCGACGACCGCCTGGCGCAGCGGCGCCCACTGGCGGAACAGCGCCTCGTGCGCCACGTCCAGTACGCCCCCGTCGCTGGTGAGCAGGCGTCCGGCGACAAAGGCATCGGCGACCTCCTGCTCATGCGGGGCGAGGTCGCCGCGGCGGACCCGCCGACGGGTGGCCTCGTTGCCGTCGACGGTGACGAACCGCAGCAGGGTGGGGATTACGGGGGCGTCCGCCAGCTCGGCGGCGATCTGGTCGGCCCTCTCGGACAGGGCTCCAGCGACGCCGCCGAGGGCGCGGTAGGTTTCGTCGGTGACCGTCCCGCCGGACCCTCCGGCGCGTAGGTACAGCTCCTGGAGCGTGTAGGCGAGCAGTGGCAGCGCGTCGCCGCCTCCGCAGTCGTCGACCATGCGGGCCACGACGCCAGGCGCGAAGGTCAGCCCGGCCTGCTCGGCGGGCTTTTCGATGACCTCGTACAGCGCGTCCCGAGCGAGCGTGCCGACGATGGTCGACTCGCGCACGAGCTCGGAGAAGCCGGACTCCAGGAACCCGGTGAGGAAGTCCGAGCGCAAAGTAGCCACCATCCACAACCGCGGGTCACGGCGCAGCGCGTCCCGTACGGCGGCGAGAAACGCGTCGCGCTCCTCGGGCCCGGACAGGGTGAGCAACTCCTCCAGTTGGTCGATGACAAGCAACGCGGGTCGTTCGGCCGGTAGTTGGGTCAATCGCCGTTGCAGGGTGCCGACCGGGTCCACCCCTGGCGAAAACGGTGCTGCGACCGCCCAGCGTCCCCGCCGCCGGGCTAACGCCGGCAGCAGCCCGGCCCGCACCAGCGACGATTTGCCGCTGCCCGACGGCCCAACCACGGTCACGAATCGCTGAGCCCGCCTCGGCGCCGCCGGGTGCAGCCGTCCGACCAGGTCTGCGATCTCCCGGTCCCGCCCGAAGAAGACGGCTGCGTCGTCCTCTGTGAAGGCTTCCAACCCCGGGTACGGAGGCTGGGCCTGGTCCCACATCCGGCGCACCGGCGACGGCCGGTCGAGGAGGTGCAGCGCGATCTGGCCCCCGACGAGAAGTACCAACGCGACGCCGATCAACGGCACCGACCAGTCCCGCAACAGCCGCAGCGGCAGCGGCACATGGTCCGTTTGGCCGGTCGCGTAGTTCGTCGCCATGCCCAGCAGGGTCCCGATCAACATGAGCAGGACATCGACCACGAGTTTGATGGGGCGTCGCTCCACAGATCAACAACTTATCCGGCGGAGAGGCCCAGATGGTCGGATCCCCACAAGTCGCTGCTGTCGTTCCGATCTCGGACCGTTGGACACGTCGGCTGCACGCGGCGCCAATCACCGAGGCGGCTCGGAGCCGTACCCACCTCCCTCTTGCTCCGGGTCAGCCACGAAATAGGCCAAATCATCTCATAAATTGAGAAATAGGGCGCAACCGCGAGAACGACGCGGCCCTGGGGCCGTGGGAGAGCCCGGTCGGCGGGCGGGCCTCTCGGGGCCTGGAACGCGATGGTGGACTGCAGGACGCAGAAGCGGTCGGGGCCGGTGGCCTGCCGCGCTTCGAGTTCGCGCTCTGCGCCGGCCGGCCGTGGCCACGGTCGAGCATCGGTCGCCGCACGCGCGGCGACCCACCACCGCCGGGCCCGCCGAGGCACGACGTCCCGCCGAGGCACGACGTCCCGGTGAGGCACGACGTCCCGGTGAGGACGACGACAGGCCGGGCCCCGGGGCGGCGGCGCGTACGGCGGGAAGCGACTGCGGTGTGCCGGTGGAATCGGACTCCGCCGACGCGCCGCAGTCGCTTCCGGGCGGTCTACCGGAAGTTCTCCGGACCGAAGGCGGCACCTGCCCGACCCGCCGGCAGCCCCGGAAGGGTCGCCGGCCGACCCGGCGCGGCGGTCTGCCGCAGAGCGGAGATGCCGCCGACCAGCGGCAGCCGGAGCGAGGAGCGGCCCAGGTCGATGCTCAGGCTCGGCGCGGTCGACGGCGGTTCGAGCAGGCCGCTGTCGGTGCCGGCCACGATCAGGGCGAGCCGGTGTCCGGCGGGCACCACGTGGTCGGTGCCGGCCAGGTCGAAGGTGATCGAGTAGGGCCTGCCCGGGGTGAGCGCCGCGGTCCGGTCCAACCCGCCGTAGTGCCCGAGGTCGGCCCAGCCCCGGCTGAAGATCGTGTAGCCCACCGGCGCCGTGTCGGCCGCGGTGTCCAGGAAGCAGGCGCTGTCGCCCGACGTGCTGTCACCCCAGCAGGAGCGGGTGGTCAGGGTGGCGATGCCCTCGCCCGCGCCCTCGTAGTTCCGGATGGTCGTCGGCCCCAGATCGACCAGAACGGCAGTGAGGCGGGCGCTGCTGGTGGTGGATCTCACGGAGAGGGTGATCGAGCCCTGGCCCGATATCCGCAGATCCTGGGTGAGCGCTCCGGTGGTGAAGACCGTCTTCTCCTGGGAGCCGTTGCCGGCGTTCGCCGCCCAGTCGTCCTCGCCGAGGGCCGGGTTGTCGGTGAACGTTGCCGTGCCGTTGCCGGCCGCGGTGGTCAGGGTGGCGGGCCTGAGGTGCAACGTGCCGGTCGCCGTGCCGGGCGCGGGCCAGCTTCGGTCCTGCGTCCACTGGTCCGGGGCGCGCTCGATGTCGGCGACCGGGCCGCGCTGGATGCCGTTGTCCACGCCGAGCAGGTAGTGGTCGAACCAGCTGTGCAGGGTCTCCACCCACGCCGTGCGCCGGAAGTCGAAGGGGTCCACGTGGCCGGTCTGGGACAGCCAGATCTTGCGGTCGACTCCGCTCCGGGCCAGTGCCGCCCACCACTGGGAGAAGTTGATGTCACGGACGTTCAGATCCTGCATTCCGTGCACCACGAAGACGCTGGCGTGCACCTTGGCCGCGTCGGCGACGTAGTCGCGCTGCTGCCACAGTCGGCTCCAGTCGCCGTTCGGCGGCGCGCCGGCGGCGAGTCGGTGCTGGACCGCCGTGCAGTGCGGCGTGGCGGACGGGCTCTCCACGACCGCGGCCAGATCGGCGGGGCTGCCGCTGTAGAGCGGGGCGCCGTCGGAGCGGTAGTAGTCGTACCAGGAACTGATCGCCGAGATCGGCACGATGGTCCTGAGACCGTCGACGCCGGTCGCGGCGACGCCGTTGGCGATGGTGCCGTCCCAGGACTTCCCGATCATGCCCACCGAGCCGTTCGCCCAGGCCGGCTTGACCGTGGTGCCGCCGGTGCGGGCGCTGTGGCCGGTGGCCCGGCCGTTCAGCCAGTCGACGACCGCCTTGGCGGAGGTGACGTCGGAGGGGCCGCCGACGTCCACGCAGCCGTCCGAGCGGTTGGTGCCGGCCAGGTCGACCAGCACCACCGCGTAGCCGCGGGGCACGAAGTAGTTGTCGTAGTAGAGGGGGAACCCGACGGGCCTGCCCTGTGCGTCGTAGGTCTTGAGCTGTGACTCGTTGCCCCGCCCGCAGCAGGAGTAGTAGGGGCTGGCGTCCATGATGACGGGGATCCTCCGCCCGGCGGCGGCCGGCTCGCGAGGGCGGATGATGTCCGCGGCCACCCGGTCGGTACGGCCGTCGCCGTCGGCGTCGAGCCCGGTGTCGACCCAGACCGTCTCCCGGATGGCGTCGGCGTAGGAGTACACGGGTTGACTGGCGCCGCCTCTGATCGGGCCGGGGGCGGCGGCGTGCGCCGTGGCTGGGCCGAGCTGGGTGGCGGTGAGCGCTGCCAGGAACGCGCAGACGAGGACCAGGGGGCGGGGCAGTCTGATGGCCATACCGAACGACGGTAGATCCGGCATCTCGCTGCGGGAAGGGTTTTTGACGAGTCATGGACAATTTGCTTCGGATTCCGGTACCCAGGTCACCAACCTCGCCCTCCCGCCGACCGCGCTCAGCGCATTCCGCAGGCCCGCGACGGCGGAGAGGACGATCCCCGCCGTCGCCGTCGCCGTCGCCGTCGGCCGGTGCCCGTGCGGAGCGTCCGCGGCCCCGGGTCCGTCACCGGTTCAGCCCTGCGGGCCGCCGCCGACGTAGACGACCTGGCCGGAGACGAAACCGGCGTCCTCCGCCGACGAGGAAGGAGACGGTGCCGGCGGTCGTCACCCGGCAGCCGCGTTCCGGGCCGTGCAGGACGAGGGGGTGACGGTGTTCTGCGGCGTGCCGACGATGTACTGGGGGCTGCTGAACCACCAGGACTCCATCGGGGAGCCGGACTTCGACGCGATCACGCGGAACCTCCGCCGCGGCGACCTCGGGCGGGGCCGCCATGCCGGTGGAGGTCCTGCGGCGTTTCCGCGAGCGCTTCGAGGTCCAGGTCCTCGAGGGCTACGGAGGCCTTCGCGGTCGCCGCCCCGGGCGCGCGGATCGGCGAGGCCGAACCGGTGGACCGGTGCCGCGGCGCCATGGCCGCCCACACGTACCCCGCCGGGTGGAGTTCCGCGACAGGCTCCCCGTGAACGCCACCGGGAAGATCCTCAAGCGCGACTCCGCGGCTCCTGAGGGGCGTCGCCGGAGACCTCGGGGAGCGACTGTTCGGCCCAGATGGTCTTGCCGCGGGCGTGGTAGCGGGTGCCCCAGAGCCGGACGAACTGCGCGACCATGAACAGACCGCGTCCTCCTTCGTCGGTCTCCAGGGCGCGTCGGATGTGCGGGGAGGTGCTGCTGCCGTCGGAGACCTCGCAGATCAGGCTGCGGTCCCTGATCAGCCGCAGCCGGATCGGCGGCCGGCCGTACCGGACGGCATTGGTGACCAGCTCGCTGACCACCAGTTCGGTGGTGAACTCCAGCTCCTCCAGGCCCCATTCGGCGAGCTTCCCGGTCGCGAGCGCACGCGCCTCGCGCACGACCCCGGGGTCGGAGCGCAGCTCCCAGGTGGCGTGGCGGTCCGGACCCAGCCCGCGCACCCGGGCGGCCAGCAGGGCCACGTCGTCCTGCGGGCGGGGAGGCAGGAGCCGGCGCAGCACCTCGTCGCAGACGTCGTCGGGATCCGCCGACGGGCCGGGCCCGGGGGCGGAGAGCGCCTCGCGGAGCCGTTCGAGCCCTGCCTCGACGCCCCGCTCCCGTGACTCCACCAGGCCCTTGGTGTACAGCACGAGCAGATCGCCGTCGGCCAGCGTCACCTCACTGCTCTCGAAGGGAGCTCCGCCGAGGCCCAGGGCCGGGCCGGCGGGAGGGTCGAGGAACCGGACCCTCCCGTCCGCCGACACCAGTGCGGGGGGCGCGTGACCCGCCCGGGCCAGCACGCAGCGCCGTGACATCGGATCGAAGACCGCGTACACGCACGTTGCTCCGGCCACGCCGCCCGCGAGCCCGTCCTCCGGACCGTCATGGAACCGGCTGACCTGGTCGTCCAGGTGGGTGAGCAACTCCTCGGGCGGCAGATCGAGGTCCGCGAGGGTCCGCACGGCCGTGCGCAGCCGCCCCATGGTTACCGCCGAGTGCAGGCCGTGTCCCACCGCATCCCCCACCACCAGCGCCACCCGTGCGCCCGACAGCGCGATGACGTCGAACCAGCCGCCGCCGAGCGCCATGTGACCACTGGCCGGCAGGTAGCGCGACGCGCAGTCCACGGCGCCGAGCGAGGGCAGTCGTCGGGGCAGCAGGCTGTGCTGCAGCGCGAGCGCGGTCGTCCGCTCCCGGGTGTAGCGGCTCGCGTTGTCGATGCAGACGGCGGCACGTGCCACGAACTCCCGGGCCAGCGGTACGTCGTCCGACTCGAACGCGTGCGCACGCCGGAAGCGGGCGAAAACGACCACGCCGAGCACCGCGCCCCGTGCGGACATGGGCACCAGCAGCCACGAGTGGACGCCGTAGGCGCGGAGCACCGCGGCCCGGCGGGGATCGAGCGGCTCGGTCGCGGCGATCACCTCCTCGCCCGTGAGCAGCAGCGGCTCGCCCCTCTCCAGCGCCCTGCTGAAGACGGAACCGGCCCCCGACGTGAACGGGTCCGGACCGCCCGTCGCGACCACGTCCTCCACCGAGCCCCCGGGGACCGTCGAACTCGCCGCCCGGCGCAGCGGCACCCCCTCGGCGACCGGACCGGTCACCGGCTCCTCGCCGCCGAACACCGGGCCCAGCAGGCTGACGTAGGCGTGATCCGCGAACAGCGGAACCGCCACGTCGGTCAGTTCCTGAGCGGTGTGCAGGACGTCCAGGGTGCTGCCGATCTTCGTGCTCGCGTCGTTGATCAGGGCCAGCCGGTCCCGCGCCCGGGTCTGCTCCGTCACGTCGGACACCGCGTGGGCCAGGCCGATCACCTCTCCGGATCGGTCCCGCAGCGGCAGGATGGTCTCCGACCAGACGTGCTCCCGATCGGGATCGTCGGGGAGACGGCCGTGCACCTCGGTGCCGACCAGGGCCTCGCCGGAGGCCAGGACCCGACGTTGCCGGGCCTCGAGTGCGGTGACGTCCAGCAGGCCGGCCGGCGCCACCTCCCGCATGGTGCGTCCGACGGATTCCAGGTTCGAGAACGCCGCGGCTCGGCTCTGCACCACGAAGCGCAGCTCGGTGTCGAAGACGTCGATGAGGAAGGGCGACTCGCCGAGCAGGCCGTCGAGGAGGGCGGCGTCGAAGGCGCGCCGGCGCGCGGAGGCGGCGCTGTCCGCCCGGAGCAGCCACTGCGGCCCACCGGTCCGGGTGTGCAGGCGGTTGGCCCGGATCACGACCTCGACCGGGCTGCCGTCCCGGTGCCGAAGCACCACCCGGCCGGAGCACGGCGCGTGGTCCGGCAGCCGGTGCTCCGCCGAGTCACCGGCGTCGGCACGCGGATGGACCAGGTCGGCGCCACGTCGCCCGAGGACCTCGTCCGCGGGGTAGCCGAGGAGGTGCTGCGCCCCGGGGCTCCAACCCGTCAGCACGCCGCCTGCGTCCATGACGGCGAACGCCTCGCCCGTGGCGTCGGGGAGATCGTGGGGGGCGCCGTGGAACGTGGGGTCGGGCATGCGTCACATCAACTCCGCGCCGCGCGGCACCTCGGCCGTGCCACGGCGGTCACACGTCGTCGGATCCCGCGGCCCCGCGGGGGAGAGCCGGTCCCGACGGCCGAGTCCATCGTCCCGGACACCGGTGCTCAGGAAGGCGCGGCGTCGTGTTCCGCCGGGACGACGACGACCGGGAGACGGGCGTGGTGGACGACCTCTGTGCTGGTCGAGCCGAGGGCGAGGCGTCCCCAGGCGCCCGATCCCCGGGAGCCCACGACGAGCAGTCCGGCGCCCTTGCTCGCCTCGAGGAGGACCTGCGCCGGGCGGCCGGGCTCGCAGACGACCTCCACCTCCACGGGCGGTCCGCCGAGCTGCTCCTGCAGCTCCGCGACGGAGTCGGCCACGGCCTGCGCGACGAGATCGCGCTGCTGCGGGACGGGGCCGGTGTCGGGGTCGGCGGTGGCCGTCCATTCGAAGCCGGAACGCCGGGTCGGGGTGTACTCGTACGCGCAGACGGCCCGCAGGCCGGTGGCGCGCAGTCGGGCCTCGCGGAGCGCGAAGGTCACGGCCTGCCGGGCTTGGGGCGAGCCGTCCGTGCCGACCACGATCGGGCCGGCCGGGTGATGGGCGGCGGGATCGGCCATGTGCGACCTCCAGGGATTCGCCGGGCATGGGCTTGCGTGGCGCCGTCGCGCCCCGTACGGCGGCAGGCCGCGATCGGCCGTCCGCCGCCGGTGCACCTCTCAGCCTGCCCCCGTCGGCGCGCCGGCACCATCGCAGGCACGCCGCGGAGTGGACCCGCGAGTCGGAGCAGGCCGGCGCCCCCGGGGTCGAGCCGCGGTGCGGGCCGGTCGTCCCCCGGCCTGTCGGGGAGGGTCGCGTGGTTCGATCCGGCCCGGGGCGTGAAGCTCCCGTCGGCCCGTCGGCCCGTCGGCCCGTCGGCCCGTCGGCCCGCCCGGCGCGGCAGGCAGGGGCCCGTCACGCCCACTTGATGGAGCAGCCCATGCTCGGCCGGTGCGGTTCCGGGACGGGCCGGCCGGCCAGCACCAGGCCGATGGCGTGCCGCAGCAGGTCACCGGTGACCGGCTTCCCGTTGCCGGGCGTCGAGTCGTCCATCGCGCCCCGGTAGGCCAGCTTGCGGTGGGCGTCGTAGAGGAAGAAGTCCGGTGTGCAGGCGGCGTTGTACGCCCGCCCGACGGACTGGTCGAGGTCGATGAGGTACGGGAAGGCCCACCCCGTGCGGGCGGCCTGGGCGCGCAGGCCGTCGGCGTCGTCGGCGGGCGCGACGGCGGGGCTGTTGCTGCAGATCCCCACGACCGCGAGGTCCGGGAACTCGCCGACCAGCTCGGCGAAGGCCTGCTCGACGTGGCGCACGTACGGGCAGTGGTTGCACAGGAAGGCCACCAGCAGGGCCGGTGCGGAGGCGAAGTCGTCCCGGGCGGCCGTCCGGCCGTCGATCGCGGGCAGCGAGAAGTCCGGCGCGGGTGTCCCCAGCGGGACCAGGACGGAGATGGCGGCCATCTGACTCACTTCCTCCGAGTGCCTACGGCGGCCGTGCGTGCACCACCATGGTCACTCGGTGGGGCCGGCGGTCGCCAATCCGCGGACCGCCCGGCGCGGCATGAGGCCGGTGGTAGGGGAACCGGTGATCCTGCGGGCGGAGCGCCAGGGGCGCCGCAACCCCGGACGGTGTGCGGAGCGCACGGCGGGGACCGGTCGTCGGCCCCTTGGGGCACGGAGTGCGACCTCTTGTCGCTTTCTGTCGTGCCGTCGTCGCCGGCTTGCGGGGCGTCCGGCCGGCCGCCTTCACCACCGCGAGCCCGGACACCGGCCTCGCCGTGCCGCTACGACGAGTCCGGGAGTGGGGCCGCCCAGGGGAGCGAGTACCAGGAGAGGACGGCCAGGACCGTCGCGCCGGGCAGTTCGGCACAGTAGGCGAGGACCTGGGCGAGCAGGTAGTCGGAGCCGTGGTGCGCGGACCAGATGTCGAAGTAGGCATCCATCGCCAGCAGGACGGCGGTGGCGGCGGCCAGGGGGCTGGTTGCCCGGTGCCGGCGGCGCACCAGCACGGCGAGCAGCAGCAGTGCTGCCACCTCCATGACGTCCAGCCAGACCCAGGAGTTGGCGAGGTTGCGCGCACCGAAGCGGCGGACCGACAGGCCCAGCACCACGATCCACGGCACCAGCAGGAACGCGGCCGCCCGCAGTCCGATCGGCAGCCATCGCCGGATCGTCGCCTCGCCGGCCGTCGGTAACCGCCCTTGTCCCGTCACACGCCGATCGTATCGGCGGATCCGCGGCGGCCGCGGCGGACCGGCCGCGGTGGCCGCGGTTGCCCTGCCCGGCCTCGGGCTTGACGGTCGTTCGCCGCGGTTCCGATACTGGCGATGGCCCGATCGGTCGGTAGGACGGCGGAGCGCTGGGTCGTGGGCAACCGGGCATGGGGTCCGGTGGTCGACATCTCACCGTTGCGCCGCTCGACCCGTCGGGACCCGAACTACTGTCTCGAGCATGGGATTCGTGAGCGATGAGGATTGCCTTTGTCGGTGATGTGCACGGGCGTGTGCTGCACGCGCTGGGTGCTCTGACGATGTTGCAGGCGCGGCGGGGAGTGCGGCTCGATGCCGTCATCCAGGTCGGGGATCTGGGGGCCTACCCGTCCGCCGGACGGTTCGACGAAGCAAGTCGTCGGTTCCATGCCGACAATCCCGCACAGGGCGACTTCTTCCGACTGCTCGATTCAACGGCGGAGGTGGCCAAGGGTGTTGTCGCCGCCCTCGGGCAACTGCCCCGGATCCTGTTCCTGAGCGGGAACCACGAGGACCACGAGTGGCTCGGCTCCCTGCACGACGAGGGCCGCGCCACTGTGGTGCCCGTGGACCCCTTCGGCGCGTTCCACCACGTCGTCTGTGGTCACGTCATGGAGGTCGCCGGGGCCCGGGTGGCGTTCCTCGGTCTGATCGAGGCGCCGGGGAAGATGGACTTCGACGAGGCCGCGTACGCGCGGCTGCTCGCCACCGAACCGGGCACCGTCGACGTGCTCGTCACCCACGACGGCCCCTACGGCATGTCCCGCAGCAGGCGAGGAGACGTGCAGGGGTCGGCGAGGCTCGCCGGACTCATCGAGCATCTCCAGCCGCGGCTGCACGTCGGCGGCCACTACCACCACGAGAACGGACCCCGCCGCTACGGCCGGACGGTGTCCCACGCGCTCGCCCAGCTGGTCGACCCGAAGAGGGACCGGTGGCGGCCGGAGCCGGTCAATCCGCAGCAGCGGGTGACGGCCGGCAGCATCGGTCGGCTCGACACCCGGACATATGAGTTCGAATACGTCCATGACGACTGGCTCGCCGACATCAGCGGCGACGACCTCGACCTCGCCGGGATCGCCGGGACGGCAGGGTCCCGATGACGGCGGCCTCGCGCTGAGGCGGGGCCGTCCAGGGGCGATCATCCCGGGCGCTGGGTGCCCGTCACCGCAGCCGTCGGGCCCGGAGGTACTCGCGGCCGAGCAGGCGGAGGGCAGCGGGCTTCGCCGGACCGGCCGAACGGTGCAGCAGGGCGGGGACGTCGGCCCGTGCGGCGGCGCTGGTCAGTTCGTCGAGGCCGATCATGCAGCGGACCATGGGCCGGTGGGCGGGTGGGACGAGCCCGACCACGGCACGGGCCTCCGCGAGGGTCCGGTCGACCCGGTCGAGCTGCTCGGTGATCAGCGACCGGACGGCGGGGAGGTTTCGGGCCTGCTCCAGGTCGGTGCGGGTGACCCCGTGCCGGTCCAGGACCTGCTCGGGGATCGTCAGACGGCCGTCGGCCAGGTCCTCGGCGAGGTCGCTGACGAAGTCGAGCCGCTGGCTGGCGTCGATGAACGTGCGACAGGCGGTCCGGTAGGCGGTCTGGTCGCCGTCCGGGCCGAGCAGGGTGGCGATGACCATGAACGCGGGCAGCGAGTAGTCGTCCACGTAACGCCGGTAGTCGGCCTCGGTGACGAATCCGGCGAAGTCGAGGTCGGCGGCGGCCCCGGCGAGGTGCTCCAGCGCACGGTCGCGCAGGGCGGGGTGCGCGGCAACGGTGTTCAGCAGCGGGCGCAGCTCGGGATCGTCGGTCCCACCCGTGGTGAGTCCGTCGCGGACCTCCTGCTCCCAGCGCGCGTACGCCGCCCTCCGGTCGGCGGGCGGGCCGCTGTCGAGGAGGCTGTCGGTGCGGTGCATGAACGCAGTGGCCGCGATCACGTGCGGCACGAGGCCTGCCGGTAGGAGGAGTTGTGCCGCCAGCACGGCCTCCCGCTTGTACCGCGTCACCTGTCGGCGTTGCCGGCCGTAGTCCTCGCGCAGGCCGGGGTCACCGATCCCGGCCGTGTCCAGCGCACGCTCCCAGCTGCCCACTCCGTCCGCCCTCTCCTTGATCGCCGTGAGCCGAGCCTAGACGGTGGCCGGCCGCGGGGGGGGGGGCACGCGCGCGCCCCGCCGCCGGCCGGCGCGGG
>NZ_JBHWBW010000011.1:951-2325 GCF_042735675.1 Kitasatospora sp. NPDC059571 | reverse complement strand
CGCCCCCGATACGCGTGTGGCGCGCGAGCACCTCCCGCCCGGCCCGGTCCCTGCGCGCTCGGACGACGACTCCCCGCGGGGCGGGCGCCGACGGGGGCCCTCAGCCGACGGTCAGCGAGAACGGTCCGGCCAGCACCGAGTAGCCGTCATTGGCCAGGTAGTACACGTCGTACCTGCCCGCGCCGTTCAGCTTGCCCGTGGAGAACGTGACCGCGCCGCTCCTGTTCGGCGCGTAGGCCCAGGTGAGCGAGGACTGCGAGCCGGGGGTCACGCCCGCCGGGTAGATGCCGACCCAGTTCTTCGCACTGACCTGCGAGGCGTTCGGCACGGCGTACCGGAAGGTGGCGTTGCCGCCGTTCGCCACGGCGTTCAGGTCGCCCGTCAGCGTGGGGGCGGTGGCCGTGGACGGCGCGAAGGCCGCGTTGAGCGGCGTCGCATAGGTGTCGTTGGCGGTCAGCCCAGGCAGGCCGAGGGCCGACTCGATGGTGCGGCCGATGCCGTAGTGGTCGTAGTGCAGGGGGCTGCTGGTCCCGGCCGGGACGGTGCCCTGCGAGCCGAGGACGACGGTGGCGACGTGGTCGTAGCCCTCGCTCTGGCTCTCGTCCCAGGTCAGGACGAGCAGCGAGCGCTGCTGGGTCCAAGCGGGGGAGGACAGCACCGGGGCGAGGGTCTGCTTCAGCCAGCCGTCCTGCACCTGCAGGCTGGTGGAGTTGCCGTTGCCGGAGGCCTCGCCGTCGTAGTAGTCGTCGGCGGCGATCCAGGAGAAGTTCGGGGTGGTGGCCGCCGACCGGAGGTCGGTGGTCAGCTGCGTGGTGTCGAACAGGTGCGCCGCGCAGCGGGCCGGATTGCCGCTGATGTCCGTGTAGTTGATGAACGGCGCGTCGTCCGGCTCGTACTTGGCGTCGTACTGGGTGGTGGTGTTGCAGGGGGTGCCCATGCCCTGCTCGTAGGCCTTCCAGCTCTTGCCGGCCGCCTCGACGGTGTCACCGAGGTTCCGCTGCGGGGAGTTGATGTTCGGCCAGTAGGTGGCGCCCTTGGCGTAGGTGTCGCCGCCGGCGATGGCGAGGTAGTTCTCGTCGCTCGGGTGGTAGACCCCGTGGGCGTCGGTGAGGGTGGCGCCCTGGGACATCAGGCTGTGCATGAACGGCGTGTCCGCCGGGTCGTTCATGACCTCGGAGTAGTCGGTGTTCTCCATCATGACCGTGAACACGTGGTCGTAGCCCGGCACGCCGGAGGCGGGCGGGGCCGGCGGCGCCGGTGCGGCGACCGGGGTGTCGAGGGTGAGCGAGAGGTTGTCCAGGTAGCCGGTCTCGTGCGAGGTGTTCAGGAACTGCACCTCGACCTGGATCGACCGCGTCCCGGCCGGGACGGGGC
>NZ_JBHWBW010000011.1:314-941 GCF_042735675.1 Kitasatospora sp. NPDC059571 | reverse complement strand
GTGTTGTTGTCTCTGTGGCGGGTATGGTGCGTGTTGTCATGCACAGGCCCCCCCACCGGCATCGCCCGCGCCCCGCCCGCGCCGGGGCCGGTGGTGCTGCGGGAGAGGAACTCGGTGCTCAGACCCCGGTCGGACGCGGAGACGGTGGGCAGCTTGGCGGTCGCGCCGATCGGATTCCCCTTCCCGTCCCGGAAGTGCAGGCCGACGGCGACGTAACCGCCGTAGGTGGTCCAACCGCCGAGCCAGCCCGCGAGGTTGTAGTGCACCCCGCCGCCGTCGATCGTCGGGGCCGCCGAGGAGACGTCGACGTTCTGCGACATCGAGCCGTCGCCGAAGTTGCCGGGTGCGAAGAAGGCCCTGCCGGGCGCGTTGCCGTCGCTCGGCAGGCCGAAGGACCCGGCCGTGTGGCACATCGCGTTGATGCCGCCGGCCTCGACCGTCCAACCGGGGACGGTGGTGGCCGCGCCCCAGTCGTCGGTGCAGAAGCCGCCGGCCTCCGCGTCGCCGTTGACGATCAGATTGCCACCGCTCCCCGCGCCCCCGCGCGGGGGCGGGGGGGGGGGCGGCCCTTATCCGGGGGGGGGGGGGGGGGGGGTGCACCCCGCGGTTGGGGGTGGGGGCCCTCGC
>NZ_JBHWBW010000011.1:0-304 GCF_042735675.1 Kitasatospora sp. NPDC059571 | reverse complement strand
CCGCGCCCCTCGGCGCCGCTGTTCAGGAAATGTTGCCCCCGCCCCCCGCCCGCCCGGCGGGGGGGGGGGGCGGCGACGACCAGTACGCAGAGGAGGGGGAGGGCGGTGAGCAGCCCGCTGATGGGGCTTCGGCGCAGTCGCATGGGATACCTCGTCCCGTTGGTGAGGGTGACTGCCACGGCTGTGTGCCATGAACGGGACATGGATACCGGACCGGACTGTCCGGTTGAAGAACGCGGGTCGAACTTGGTCAGACAAGTTCAGGCCGAGCCGCGCACATGGTGGGCCGCGGCCGGTCCAACGC
>NZ_JBHWBW010000010.1:25922-42871 GCF_042735675.1 Kitasatospora sp. NPDC059571 | reverse complement strand
ATGCCGATGAAGTCGATACCCAGCGGCTCCAGCGCCGTCAGCGCCGCACCGATCTCCGAGCCCAGCAGCATCGTGCCCGTCGTCTCGACGGTGACGTGCACCACCAACGGCAGGTCGAGCCCGGCGTCCGCCATCGCCGCCCGGCAGCCCAGCACCGCGGCCTTCGTCTGCAGCAGGTCCTGGCTGGTCTCCACCAGCAGCGCGTCCGCGCCGCCCGCGATCAGGCCCGCCGCGTTGCGGTGGAAGCCGTCCCGCAGCAGGGCGTACGGGGCGTGGCCCAGGGTCGGCAGCTTGGTGCCCGGGCCGATCGAGCCGAGCACCCACCGCACCCTGCCGTCGCGGGCGGTGAAGGCGTCCGCGGTCTCCCGGGCGATCCGCGCACCGGCCTCGGAGAGCTCGAAGATCCGCTCCGGGATGTCGTACTCGCCCAGCGCGGCGTGGTTGGCGCCGAAGGTGTTCGTCTCCACGCAGTCCACGCCGACCGCGAAGTACGCCTCGTGCACCGACCGCACGATGTCGGGCCGGGTCACGTTGAGGACCTCGTTGCAGCCCTCCAACTGCTGGAAGTCCTCCAGCGACGGATCCTGCGCCTGCAGCATCGTGCCCATCGCACCGTCCGCCACCACCACGCGTGAGGCGAGCGCCGCGCGCAGGGCGTCCGCACGGTCCTGCCGCGCCCCGAGGGCCATCACGCCACCCCCGCCAGCCGCGGGGTGATCTCGCGGGCGGCGGCGCTGCCGTGCGCGTCGTCGATCCGCAGCAGCAGGTCGACGGCGTCCGGGCGGTACTCCTGCGGGCCGTCCGACTCCAGGACCACCGTGGCCAGGGCGCAGCCGAGTTGGGCCGCGCGCTGGAGCGGCCAGCCCCAGGAGGTGCCGGCCAGGAAGCCGGCCCGGAAGGCGTCGCCGACGCCGGTGGGGTCGACGGGTGCGGCGGCGGGCACGGCGGGGACGGTCAGCGGCTGCTCGCCGCACCGGCGGATGACCACGCCGTCGCCGCCGCGGGTGGTGATCCAGGTGCCGACCCGGCCGAGGATCCGGCGCTCGGTCCAGCCGGTGCGGTCGCGGAGGAGTGCGGCCTCGTACTCGTTGGTGAACAGGTAGCGGGCGCCGTCGACGAGCCGCCGCACCTGGTCCCGGTCCAGCCGGGCGAGCTGCTGCGAGGGGTCGGCTGCGAACGGGGTGCCGGAGCGGCGGCAGTCCAGGGTGTGGCGGACCATCGCCTCCGGGTCGTCGGGGGCCACGACGACCAGGTCCAGGCCGCCCGCCTCGCGCCGGACGGTGCCGAGGTCGATCTCGCGCGCCTCGGCCATGGCGCCGGCGTAGAAGGTGGCGATCTGGTTCTGGTCGGCGTCGGTGGTGCAGACGAACCGGGCGGTGTGCCGGGTGTCGCTGACCCGGACGCCCGCGGTGTCGACGCCGGCCTCCTCCAGCCGGGCCCGGTACTCGGTGAAGTCCCGGCCGACCGCGCCGACCAGCAGCGGGCGCAGGCCGAGCCGGCCGAGGCCGAAGGCGATGTTCGCCGCGACGCCGCCGTGCCGGACCACCAGGTCGTCGGCGAGGAAGGACAGCGACACCTTGTCCAGGCGGTCGGCGATCAGCTGGTCGGCGAAGCGACCGGGGAAGACCATCAGATGGTCGGTGGCGATCGAGCCGGTGACAGCGATACGCACCGGGTGCCTCCTTGGGCCTCGGGGTTCGGCGGGTTCGGACGGGGGCGCCGGGCCCGGGGGCCGGCGGTACGGGGGCGTGGGGGTCAGCCGGCGTGCGCGGCGGCGGCGAGCTTCTGCGCGCGGTCGGCCTGCTCCCAGGTGAAGTCGGGCAGCTCGCGGCCGAAGTGGCCGTAGGCGGCGGTCTGGGCGTAGATCGGTCGGAGCAGGTCCAGGTCGCGGATGATCGCGGCCGGGCGCAGGTCGAAGACCTCGGTGACGGCCTGCTGGATGGCGAGGACCGGGACGGTCTCGGTGCCGAAGGTCTCGACGAAGAGGCCCACCGGCTCGGCCTTGCCGATCGCGTAGGCGACCTGGACCTCGGCGCGGCGGGCCAGGCCCGCGGCGACGATGTTCTTGGCGACCCAGCGCATCGCGTACGCGGCGGAGCGGTCGACCTTGGACGGGTCCTTGCCGGAGAACGCGCCGCCGCCGTGGCGGGCGTAGCCGCCGTACGTGTCGACGATGATCTTGCGGCCGGTCAGGCCGGCGTCGCCCATCGGGCCGCCGATCTCGAAGCGGCCGGTCGGGTTCACCAGGAGGCGGTAGCCCTCGGTGACGAGCTTGATGCCCTCGTCGGCCAGCGCCTTCAGCTCCGGCTCCACGACGAACTCGCGGATGTCCGGGGTGAGCAGCGACTCCAGGTCGATGTCGCTCGCGTGCTGCGAGGAGACGACCACGGTGTCGAGGCGGACGGCCTTGTCGCCGTCGTACTCGATGGTGACCTGGGTCTTGCCGTCGGGGCGCAGGTACGGGATGGTCCCGTTCTTGCGGACCTCGGACAGCCGGCGCGAGAGGCGGTGCGCGAGGGTGATCGGCAGCGGCATCAGCTCGGGCGTGTCGTCGCAGGCGTAGCCGAACATCAGGCCCTGGTCGCCGGCGCCCTGGCGGTCGAGCTCGTCGTCCTCGCCCTCGACGCGGTGCTCGTGGGCGGTGTCGACGCCCTGCGCGATGTCCGGGGACTGCGCGCCGATGGACACCGACACGCCGCAGGAGGCGCCGTCGAAGCCCTTCTTGGAGCTGTCGTAGCCGATCTCGAGGATCTTCTCCCGGACGAGCTGCGCGATCGGCGCGTACGCCTTCGTGGTGACCTCGCCGGCGATGTGCACCAGGCCGGTGGTGATCAGCGTCTCCACGGCGACGCGCGAGGTCGGGTCCTCCTTGAGGAGGGCGTCCAGGATGGTGTCGCTGATCTGGTCAGCGATCTTGTCGGGGTGACCCTCGGTGACGGACTCCGACGTGAACAGGCGGCGAGACACAGCGCTCCCTGGGGTTGCAGCGGCTGCTGACTGAACGACCCGGGGGATCCCGGGCCATCCGGAAAGACTTGATGCCTGGAGTGTAACGGCCGACCCCCGCCATCCGGCACTCCCCCGGTATGGCAGTCGTGTGACGAACCTCAGCTCAGCCGGGTCGCGACCGCGTCCCAGACGGCGTCGGCGAGCGACTCCTTGGGGCCGTGCGGCACCTCGGTCTCGCCGCCGTCGGCGGCCAGGATGGTCGCCGCGTTGGTGTCGCGGCCGAACGCCTTGCCGTCGCCCACCTCGTTGACCACCAGCAGGTCACAGCCCTTGCGGGCCAGCTTGGCGCGGCCGTTGGCGAGCACGTCGTCGGTCTCCGCGGCGAATCCGACGACCAGCTGGCCGACGAAGGCCCGCTCGGCGGAGAGCTCGGCGAGGATGTCGGGATTGCGGACCAGGACGACCGGGGCCGGATCCACCCCGTCGACCTTCTTGATCTTGCCGGTGGCGTACTCGGCGGGCCGGAAGTCGGCGACGGCGGCCGCCATCACGACCGCGTCCGCGTCGGCGACCGCCTTGCGCGCGGCCTCCCGAAGCTCCAGCGCGGTGGAGACCCGCACCACGTCGACCCCGGCCGGGTCGGGCAGCTCGACGTTGGCCGCCAGCAGCGTGACCCGGGCGCCGCGGGCCGCGGCGGTGGCGGCCAGCGCCCAGCCCTGCTTGCCGGAGGAGCGGTTGCCCAGGAAGCGCACCGGGTCGAGCGGCTCGCGGGTGCCGCCGGCCGAGACGACCACGTGCCGGCCGGCGAGGTCCTGCCCGCCGGCGCCGCGGGCCAGCACCCGGCGGCAGGCCTCGAAGATCTCCGCCGGGTCGGGCAGCCGCCCCTTGCCGGTGTCCGTGCCGGTGAGCCGGCCGGTGGCGGGCTCCAGCACGACCGCGCCGCGGCGGCGCAGCGTGGCGACGTTCTCCCGGGTGGCCGGGTGCTCCCACATCTCGGTGTGCATGGCGGGCGCGAAGACCACCGGGCAGCGGGCGGTGAGCAGGGTGTTGGTGAGCAGGTCGTCGGCGAGGCCGTGGGCCGCCTTGGCCATCAGGTCGGCGGTGGCCGGGGCGACCACCACCAGGTCGGCCTGCTGCCCGATCCGCACGTGCGGCACCTCGTGCACGCTGGCCCAGGTCTCGGTGGCGGCCGGCCGGTGCGAGAGCGCGGCCCAGGTGGCCTCGCCGACGAAGTGCAGCGCCGCCTCGGTGGGCACCACGGTGACCTCGTGCCCGGACTCGGTCAGCCGTCGCAGCAGCTCACAGGCCTTGTACGCGGCGATGCCGCCGCTGACGCCGAGGACCACGCGCGGTGCGTTCATCGTGCTTCCGTCTCTCCTGGGTGGGTTCGCCCTCACCCTACGGCGCATCAGACGGGCGGTGCACCATGACCCGGAGCACAGCGCCCGGGGATGCCGAAGGGCCCGCCGGAACGTGTCCGGCGGGCCCTTCGGTCCGGCCTCGGTGCGACCGGGTGGCTCAGACGGCCTCGACCGCCTCGGCGGTGAGCATGCCAGCGTTGATCTCGCGCAGCGCGATCGACAGCGGCTTCTCGTGCACGTGGGTGTCGACCAGGGGGCCGACGTACTCCAGCAGGCCCTCACCGAGCTGCGAGTAGTACGCGTTGATCTGGCGGGCGCGCTTGGCCGCGTAGATCACCAGGCTGTACTTGGAGTCGGTGGCCTCGAGGAGCTCGTCGATCGGCGGGTTGATGATGCCCTCGGGCGCGGTCATCGAAGAGGACACGCGGAAACCTTCCGAAAGTGGATTTTCTGACGATCGGCTCGGGAGCCGACAGGTCAGGCTACACCGAGCAAGGCTAGCAGTTCGGCCGCTACCTGCTCGACGGAGGTGTTGACAAGGGTCGTGTCGAACTCCGTCTCCGCGGCGAGCTCGACCTTGGCGGCGTCGAGCCGCTGGTCGATCACGTGCTGCGGCTCGGTGCCCCGACCGGTGAGCCGGCGGACCAGCTCGTCCCAGCTCGGCGGAGCCAGGAAGACCAGCTGGGCCTCCGGCATCGACTCGCGCACCTGGCGGGCGCCCTGCAGGTCGATCTCCAGCAGGACCGGCTCGCCGCGGTCGAGCCGCTCCTGGACGGCGGTGCGGGGGGTGCCGTAGCGGTTGCCGGCGAAGACGGCCCACTCCAGCAGCTCGCCGTTGGCGACCAGCTTGTCGAACTGGTCGTTGTCGACGAAGTGGTACTGGACCCCGTCCTTCTCGCCCGGCCTCGGGTGTCGGGTGGTGGCCGACACCGAGAGCCAGACCTCGGGGTGCATCTTCCTCATATGAGCGACGACCGTGCTCTTGCCGACCCCCGAGGGGCCGGAGAGCACGGTCAGCCGCGGACGCTCACTCATGCACCGATTATCCCGGATCGCGGACGTTCCGGGGACCAGGACCCCGGGTCAGGAGGCGGCGGAGCCGAACTCCCGCTCCAGCGAGGCGATCTGGTTCGTACCGAGGCCGCGGACGCGACGGCTCTCGGAGATGCCGAGGCGCTCCATGATCTGCTTGGCCCGCACCTTGCCGACGCCGGGGAGGCTCTCCAGCAGTGCAGAAACCTTCATCTTGCCGATGACCTCGTCGTCGGCCTTGCCGGCCTTGATCACGTCGTGCAGCGAGGCACCGGAGTGCTTGAGCTTGTTCTTCACGTCGGCGCGCTTCCGCCGAGCCTCGGCGGCCTTGGCGAGCGCAGCGGCGCGCTGTTCGGGGGTAAGGGGCGGAAGAGCCACGCCGTTCACCTCAGGTGTGGATGGAAGGGATGAGCTATGACTGGTAGTGCCCGGCCCGCCGGAGAGCATGCCCTGACCTGCAGAAGCAACGGAAACCGCTGCCCTCCGGTGACCTACCGCCGGACACTACCCAACTTAGGCCGCCACGTCAGGAAAAGAACACGAAAAGTCCTGGTCAGCCGGGGCAGACACAGGACTTTTCCGGGCAAATCAGGCGCCCTCGGCACCGGACGATCAACCCTTTGTGATGCTGCTCACATCGTCGATGAACCGCTGGGCGGCCTCCCGGAGCGCCGGCACCGAGGGGCCGTGCTTCAGCACGTCGCGGCTGACGCTGGGCACCACGTTGCGCACGGAGTCCCCGAAGACCCGCGGCAGGTCGGCGGCGGTGGCGCCCTGCGCGCCCACGCCGGGGGCCAGCAGCGGGCCGTTGACGGCGAGGTCCACCCCGGCCTCGGTGAGGGTCGCGCCCACCACCGCACCGAAGGATCCGAGCGGCTGTGCGCCCGCGTTCTCGGCCGCGAGCCGGCGCAGCACGCCCTGCGCCACGCTCTCCCCGTCGGCCGCCACGGCGCGCTGCACCTCGGCGCCCTCCGGGTTGGAGGTGAGCGCCAGCGCGAACAGGCCGCAGCCGCTCGCCCGGGCCAGGTCGACGGCCGGCTGCAGCGAGCCGAAGCCGAGGTACGGGCTGACCGTGAGGGCGTCCGAGAACAGCGGGCTGTCCGGCGCCAGGAAGGTCTCGGCGTAGGCGGCCATGGTCGAGCCGATGTCGCCGCGCTTGGCGTCCATCACGACGAGCGCGCCGGCGGCCCGCGCCTCGGCCGTGCAGGCCTCCAGCACGGCGATGCCGCGCGAGCCGAACCGCTCGAAGAACGCGGACTGCGGCTTCAGCACCGCGACCCGGTCGGCGAGCGCCTCGACGACCGTGCGGGAGAAGGTCTCCAGGCCGGCGACGTCGTCGCCGAGGCCCCAGGCGGACAGCAGCGAGGCGTGCGGGTCGATGCCCACGCAGAGCTGCCCGCGGGTGTCCAGGGCCTGCCGCAGGCGGGCGCCGAAGGGAGCGAGGGTGGTCATGGAACGGGTCCTCTCCTCAGAAGGTGGGCGCGGCGTCAGGAGGCCTTGGCGGTGCCGACCGCGTCGGCGATCGACGCGTGGCCGGAGGCCCGGAGCCGGGCCGACAGGCCGCGGTGCACCCGGCGCATCCAGAACGGGCCCTCGTAGATGAAGGCGCTGTAGCCCTGCACCAGGTCGGCGCCGTGCAGGATGCGCTGCCAGGCGTCCTCGGCGGTCTCGATGCCGCCCACCGAGACGATCGCCAGCCGGCCCTCGGTACGGGCGCGCAGCCGCTGCAGCACCTCCAGCGAGCGGGCCTTGAGCGGGGCGCCGGACAGGCCGCCCATGCCGATCTCCTCGACCCGGGAGGCCGACGTGCGCAGCCCCTCGCGGCCGATGGTGGTGTTGGTGGCGATGATGCCGTCCAGGCCCAGCGTGAGGGCCATGTCGGCGATCTCGTCGATGTCCTCGTCGGCCAGGTCCGGGGCGATCTTCACCAGCAGCGGCACGTGGTGCGCGGTGACCTCGTCGGCGGCCTTGCGGACGTCCCACAGCAGCGGGCCGAGGATCTGCACGGCCTGGAGGTTGCGCAGCCCCGGCGTGTTCGGGGAGCTGACGTTGACCACCAGGTAGTCGGCGTGCGGGGCGAGCCGGCGGGTGGACTTCAGGTAGTCCTCGGTGGCGTCGGCCTCCTCGACCACCTTGGTCTTGCCGATGTTGACGCCGACGACGGGCGTGGAGGTGGTGCGGGCACGGCCGGCGAGACGGGCGGCGACCCGGGCCGAGCCCTGGTTGTTGAAGCCCATCCGGTTGATCAGCGCGCGGTCCTCGACCAGGCGGAACAGCCGCGGCGCCGGGTTGCCCGGCTGCGGCTCGCCGGTGACGGTGCCGATCTCGACGAAGTCGAAGCCCAGCATGGCGAGGCCGTCGATGCCGATGCCGTTCTTGTCGAAGCCCGCGCCGAGGCCGAACGGGCCGGGCAGGTCGAGGCCGAGCGCGGTGGTGCGCAGCGCCGGGTCGCGCGGGGCGAGCACCAGCTGCACGAGCTGCCGCAGGCCGGGGACGGAGGCGGCCAGACGGATCCAGAAAAAGGCGAGGTGGTGGGCCTTCTCCGGGTCCATCTTCTTGAAGACCAGGTCGAACAGGAGCTTGTACACGGCGGGGTGCGCCCTTCCCTGAGCATGGTCGTGGGGGGCACCCGTCGTACGGTGCCCCCCACGGGATCGGTCTACTTGCGGCCGGAGTTGATCAGCGCCGCGTGCTCCTGCAGCGACATCACGCCGACCTCGCCGCGCAGCAGGGCGTCGATGCCCTGCACGGCCGCGCCCATCGCCTGGACGGTGGTCAGGCACGGCACCCCGCGCGAGACGGCCGCGGTGCGGATCTCGTAGCCGTCGAGGCGGCCGCCGGTGCCGTACGGGGTGTTGATGATCAGGTCGACCGCACCCTCGTGGATCAGCTGGACGATCGTCCGCTCGCCGTTCGGGCCCTCGCCCTCGCTGTGCTTGCGCACCACGGTGGCGGGGATGCCGCCGCGCTGCAGCACCTCGGCGGTGCCGGTGGTGGCGAGCAGCTCGAAGCCGAGCTCGACCAGCGCGCGGGCCGGGAAGACCAGGTTGCGCTTGTCGCGGTTGGCGACCGAGACGAACACCTTGCCCTTGGTCGGCAGGGCGCCGTACGCGCCGGACTGCGACTTGGCGTAGGCGGTGCCGAAGACCCGGTCGATGCCCATGACCTCGCCGGTGGAGCGCATCTCCGGGCCGAGCACGGTGTCGACGCCGCGGCCGTGCACGTCGCGGAAGCGCGACCACGGCATCACGGCCTCCTTGACCGAGATCGGCGCGTCGGCGGGCAGCGTGCCGCCGTCGCCCTCGGCCGGGAGCAGGCCCTCCTGGCGGAGCTCGGCGATGGTGGCGCCGAGCGAGATCCGGGCGGCGGCCTTGGCCAGCGGCACGGCGGTGGCCTTGGAGGTGAACGGCACGGTGCGGGAGGCGCGCGGGTTGGCCTCCAGCACGTAGAGGATGTCGCCGGCCATCGCGAACTGGATGTTGATCAGGCCGCGGACGCCGACGCCCTTGGCGATCGCCTCGGTGGAGGTGCGCAGCCGCTTGATGTCCCAGCCGCCGAGGGTGATCGGGGGCAGGGCGCAGGCGGAGTCGCCGGAGTGGATGCCGGCCTCCTCGATGTGCTCCATGACGCCGCCGAGGTAGAGCTCGGTGCCGTCGTAGAGCGCGTCGACGTCGATCTCCACCGCGTCGTCGAGGAAGCGGTCGATGAGCACCGGGTGCTCGGAGATCAGGCCGGCGTGGCGCTCCAGGTAGGAGGCGAGCGAGGCCTCGTCGTAGACGATCTCCATGCCGCGGCCGCCGAGCACGTAGGACGGGCGGGCGAGCACCGGGTAGCCGATCTCGTCGGCGATCGCCTTGGCCTCGTCGAAGGAGAAGGCGGTGCCGTGCTTGGGGGCCGGCAGGCCGGCGTCGCGCAGGACGCGGCCGAAGGCGCCGCGCTCCTCGGCGAGGTCGATCGCCTCGGGCTGGGTGCCGACGATCGGCACGCCGTTGTCCTTGAGCGCCTGGGCCAGGCCCAGCGGGGTCTGGCCGCCGAGCTGGACGATCACACCGGCGAGCGGACCGGCCTGCTGCTCGGCGTGGACGATCTCCAGCACGTCCTCCAGGGTGAGCGGCTCGAAGTAGAGCCGGTCGGAGGTGTCGTAGTCGGTGGAGACGGTCTCCGGGTTGCAGTTGACCATGACGGTCTCGTACCCGGCCTCGGCGAGAGCGAAGGAGGCGTGCACGCAGGAGTAGTCGAACTCGATGCCCTGACCGATGCGGTTGGGGCCGGAGCCGAGGATGATCACGGCGGGCTTGGTGCGCGGGGCGACCTCGCTCTCCTCGTCGTAGGACGAGTAGAAGTACGGGGTCTTGGCCGCGAACTCGGCGGCGCAGGTGTCCACGGTCTTGAAGACCGGGCGGATGCCGAGCGCGTGCCGCACCTCGCGGACGACGTCCGCCTTGAGGCCGCGGATCTCGCCGATCTGCAGGTCGGAGAAGCCGTGCCGCTTGGCGTGGCGGAGCAGTTCGGGGGTGAGCTTCTCGGCCTCGGCGAGCTCGCCGGCGATCTCGTCGAGGAGGAAGAGCTGGTCGACGAACCACGGGTCGATCTTCGTGGCGTCGAAGACCTCCTGGGGGGTGGCGCCGGCCCGGACGGCCTGCATGACGGTGTTGATCCGGCCGTCGGTGGGGACGACCGCCTTCTCCAGCAGCGCGGCCTTGTCGCCGGTCTCGCCGACCCAGCTGAACTGGGAGCCCTTCTTCTCCAGCGAGCGCAGCGCCTTCTGCAGCGCCTCGGTGAAGTTGCGGCCCATCGCCATGGCCTCGCCGACCGACTTCATGGTCGTGGTGAGGCTGGCGTCGGCCGAGGGGAACTTCTCGAACGCGAACCGCGGCACCTTGACGACGACGTAGTCGAGGGTCGGCTCGAAGGAGGCCGGGGTCTGCTCGGTGATGTCGTTCGGGATCTCGTCCAGCGTGTAGCCGACGGCCAGCTTGGCGGCGATCTTGGCGATCGGGAAGCCGGTGGCCTTGGAGGCGAGCGCGGAGGAGCGGGAGACGCGCGGGTTCATCTCGATGACGATGACCCGGCCGTCCTCGGGGTTGACCGCGAACTGGATGTTGCAGCCGCCGGTGTCGACGCCGACCTCGCGGATCACGGCGATGCCGATGTCGCGCAGGATCTGGTACTCGCGGTCGGTGAGGGTCATCGCCGGGGCGACGGTGATGGAGTCGCCGGTGTGCACGCCCATCGGGTCGAAGTTCTCGATGGAGCAGACGACCACGACGTTGTCGTGCTTGTCGCGCATCAGCTCCAGCTCGTACTCCTTCCAGCCGAGGATGGACTCCTCCAGGAGCACCTCGGTGGTCGGCGAGAGGGTCAGGCCCTGGCCGGCGATGCGGCGCAGGTCCTCCTCGTTGTGGGCGAAGCCGGAGCCGGCACCGCCCATGGTGAACGAGGGGCGGACGACGACCGGGTAGCCGCCGAGGGTCTCGACGCCCTGCAGGACGTCCTCCATCGAGTGGCAGATCACCGAGCGGGCGGACTCGCCGTGGCCGATCTTGGCGTTGACCGCCTCGACCACGCCCTTGAACAGGTCGCGGTCCTCGCCCTTGTTGATCGCCTCGACGTCGGCGCCGATCAGCTCGACGTTGTACTTCTCCAGCGTGCCGGCGTGGTGCAGCGAGATCGCGGTGTTCAGCGCGGTCTGGCCGCCGAGGGTCGGCAGCAGGGCGTCCGGGCGCTCCTTGGCGATGATCTTCTCGACGAACTCCGGGGTGATCGGCTCGACGTAGGTGGCGTCGGCGATCTCCGGGTCGGTCATGATCGTGGCCGGGTTGGAGTTGACCAGGATCACCCGCAGGCCCTCGGACTTGAGGACGCGGCAGGCCTGGGTGCCCGAGTAGTCGAACTCCGCCGCCTGGCCGATGACGATCGGGCCGGACCCGATCACCAGGACGGACTTGATGTCAGTGCGCTTGGGCACGGTCAGCTCCCAGAGGTGGTGCGGGCCGGGGCGCCGGCCATCAGGTCAACGAAGCGGTCGAAGAGGTACGCGGCGTCGTGCGGGCCGGCCGCCGCCTCCGGGTGGTACTGCACCGAGAAGGCGGCCACGTCCAGCGCCTGCAGGCCCTCGACCACGTCGTCGTTGAGGCAGACGTGGGAGACCTCGACGCGGCCGAACGGGGTCTCGCTGACCTGGTCCAGCGGCGCGTTCACGGCGAAGCCGTGGTTGTGCGCGGTGACCTCGACCTTGCCGGTGGTGCGGTCCTGCACCGGCTGGTTGATGCCGCGGTGGCCGTACTTGAGCTTGTAGGTGCCGAAGCCCAGCGCGCGGCCGAGGATCTGGTTGCCGAAGCAGATGCCGAAGAACGGGGTCTTCCGCTCGAGCACGCCGCGGGCCACGGCGACCTGGTGGTCGGCGGTGGCCGGGTCGCCCGGGCCGTTGGAGAAGAACACGCCGTCGGGGTTGACCGCGTAGACGTCCTCGAGCGAGGCGTTGGCGGGCAGCACGTGCACCTCGATGCCGCGTTCGGCCATCCGCTGCGGGGTCATCGCCTTGATGCCGAGGTCGAGGGCGGCGACGGTGAACTTCTTCTCACCGATCGCGGGCACCACGTACGGCTCGGTGGTGGCCACCTCGGCGCACAGGTCGGCGCCCTTCATCTCGGGCGCCTGGAGCACCCGGGCGAGCAGGGACTGCTCGCCCGCGACGGCCCCGCCGGAGAAGATGCCGACGCGCATCGCGCCGCGCTCGCGCAGGTGGCGGGTGAGCGCCCGGGTGTCGATGCCGCTGATGCCGACGACGCCCTGGGCGGCGAGCTCCTCGTCCAGCGAGCGGCGCGAGCGCCAGTTGGAGGCGACCCGGGCGGGGTCGCGCACGACGTAGCCGGCGACCCAGATCTGCTTGGACTCGTCGTCCTCGTCGTTCCAGCCGGTGTTGCCGATCTGCGGGGCCGTCATGACGACCACCTGGCGGTGGTACGACGGGTCGGTCAGGGTCTCCTGGTAGCCGGACATGCCGGTGTTGAAGACCGCCTCGCCGAAGGTCTCGCCGACCGCTCCGTAGGCCTCGCCGCGGAACGTCCGGCCGTCCTCCAGGACGAGCACGGCGGGCACTCGCTCCCGCCTGGTGCGAGGCGTGGTGGGGGCAGGTGCGGTCATGGTGCGGCCTCTTCCGTCTTCTTCGTCTTCGTACGTGTCACGAGAGCCTCGACCGCCTCGACCCAGGCGGCGTGCTCATCGGGGTGGTCGGCGCGGAACCCGGAGTCGAGTGCCGTGCCCTGGTGGTCCCAGGTGACGACCAGCAGCCCGGAGGGGACGACCTTGCCGGCGATCCCCGAGTCGCGCCGGGCGCCGGTCAGCGCCGCGGCGGGGATCCACAGGTCGGTGTCGCCGGGGCGGCGGGCCAGCAGGCCCTGCTCGGTGAGGGTCAGTTCGACCAGGCTGCGGGTGCCCAGGTCGTGGGCCACGACCCGGTCCAGCCAGTTCCCGGCGGTGGTGGTGCCGTGGTAGCGCCCGCCGGCGGCCAGCACGGCCGTGCCGGGGTCGGCCGGTACGGCGGGCAGCGGCGGGAGGTCCGACTGCAGGGTGCGGCGCCAGTTCCAGCCCTGCCGCATCAGCCAGTAGGCCAGGCCGATCAGGATCAGCAGGCCGACCGTCCAGCCGATGTACGCCGGCCAGTCGGTGACGCGGGCCTGCTCAACGGCGAGCGGGCTCACGCGAGCCCGTCCCGGTCCGCCAGGTCTCCGGCCAGCACCGTGGCCCGGCCGCGCAGGAACGTCGCGTGGACGCGTCCGGGCAGGTCGAGGCCCCGGTAGGGGGTGTTGCGGCTGCGGGTGGCGAAGGTGTCGGGATCCACGGCACCACGGTACGCGGGATCGAAGAGCACCAGGTTCGCCGGCTCACCCACCGAGATCGGGCGACCCTGCCCGGTGAGACGGCCGATCCGGGCCGGCCGGTAGGACATCCGGTCGGCGACGTGCTCCCAGGTCAGCAGGCCGGTGTCGACCATGGTCTGCTGGACGACCGACAGTGCGGTCTCCAGGCCGACCATGCCCATCGCGGCGACCGCCCACTCGCAGTCCTTGTCCTCCGCGGGGTGCGGGGCGTGGTCGGTGGCGACGGCGTCGATGGTGCCGTCGGCCAGCGCGGCGCGCAGCGCCTCCACGTCGGCGGCGGTGCGCAGCGGCGGGTTGACCTTGTACACCGGGTCGTAGGTGCGCACCAGTTCGTCGGTGAGCAGCAGGTGGTGCGGGGTGACCTCGGCGGTGACGTTCCAGCCCTTGGCCTTGGCCCAGCGGACGATCTCGACCGAGCCGGCGGTGGAGACGTGGCAGATGTGCAGCCGGGAGCCGACGTGCGCGGCGAGCAGCACGTCGCGGGCGATGATCGCCTCCTCGGCGACCGCGGGCCAGCCGCCGAGGCCGAGCTCGCCGGAGACCTGGCCCTCGTTCATCTGGGCGCCCTCGGTGAGGCGGGGCTCCTGGGCGTGCTGGGCGACGACGCCGTCGAAGGCCTTCACGTACTCCAGGGCGCGGCGCATGATCACCGCGTCGTCGACGCACTTGCCGTCGTCGGAGAAGACCCGGACGCCCGCGGCGGAGTCGTGCATGGCGCCGAGCTCGGCGAGCTTCTTGCCCTCCAGGCCGACGGTGACGGCGCCGACCGGCTGCACGTCGCAGTAGCCGGACTCCTGGCCGAGGCGCCAGACCTGCTCGACCACGCCGGCGGTGTCGGCGACCGGGAAGGTGTTGGCCATCGCGTGCACCGCGGTGTAGCCGCCGCGGGCCGCGGCCTGGGTGCCGGTGAGGACGGTCTCGGCGTCCTCGCGGCCCGGCTCGCGCAGGTGGGTGTGCAGGTCGACCAGGCCGGGCAGGGCGATCAGGCCGTGCGCGTCGATGTCGACGTCCGCCTCGGCCGCGAGGTTGTCGCCGATCTCCCGGATGACCCCGTCGGCGATGTGGATGTCCTTGGGGGCGCCGCCGAGGATCTGGGCGTTGCGGATCAGGTAGCTGGTCACTGGGCGGCCTCGCTGGAGTCGGTGCGGGAGGGGTCGGCGGTGCCGTCGGCGAAGACGGCGCCGCCGAGCAGCAGGTAGAGGACGGCCATCCGGATGGAGACGCCGTTGGCGACCTGCTCGACCACGGTGCAGCGCGGCGAGTCGGCGACCTCGGCGGTGATCTCCATGCCGCGGACCATCGGCCCGGGGTGCATCACGATGGCGTGCTCGGGGAGCTGCGCCATCCGGAGGCCGTCCATGCCGTAGCGGCGGGAGTACTCACGCTCGGTGGGGAAGAAGGCGGCGTTCATCCGCTCGCGCTGGACCCGGAGCATCATCAGCGCATCGGTCTTCGGCAGCACCGCGTCGAGGTCGTACGACACCTGGCAGGGCCAGTTCTCGATGCCGATGGGCAGCAGGGTCGGCGGGGCCACGAAGGTGACCTCGGCGCCCAGGGTGGTGAGCAGGTGGACGTTGGAGCGGGCGACCCGGCTGTGCAGGATGTCGCCGACGATGGTCACCCGGCGGCCCGCGAGGTCCTTGCCGGCGCCCGGGTTGAGGTGGCGGCGCATGGTGAACGCGTCGAGCAGCGCCTGGGTGGGGTGCTCGTGGGTGCCGTCGCCGGCGTTGATGACGCTGCCGTGCAGCCAGTCGGACTGGGCCAGCCGGGCCGGGGCGCCGGAGGCGTGGTGCCGGATGACGACCGCGTCGGCGCCCATCGCCTGCAGGGTCAGCGCGGTGTCCTTGAGGCTCTCGCCCTTGGAGACCGAGGAGCCCTTGGCGGAGAAGTTGATGACGTCCGCGGAGAGGCGCTTCTCGGCCACCTCGAAGGAGGTCTTGGTCCGGGTGGAGTCCTCGAAGAAGAGGTTGACCACGGTGCGGCCGCGCAGGGTGGGGAGCTTCTTGACGGCGCGTCCGGAGAGCCGGGCGAGCTCCTCGGCGGTGTCCAGGATGAGCAGGGCGTCGTCGCGGCCCAGGTCGGCGGTGGAGACGAGGTGGCGCATCACGCGGGTCACTCCGGGAGGTGCTGGTCGGCGGCGAGTGCCTGGGACGAACGGGCCGTGTAGTCGCGGTCGCCGACCAGGACGGCGTCGCGGCCGTCGGTGTCGGCGAGCTGGACCTGGACGGCCTCGCGCAGCGAGGTGGGCAGGTTCTTGCCCACGTAGTCGGCGCGGATGGGCAGCTCCCGGTGGCCGCGGTCGACCAGGACGGCGAGCTGGACGGCGCGCGGGCGGCCGATGTCGCTGAGCGCGTCGAGCGCGGCGCGGATGGTGCGGCCGGAGAAGAGCACGTCGTCGACGAGGATGACCAGGCGGCCGTCGATGCCGTCGGCGGGGATCTCGGTGTGCTCCAGCGCGCGGGCCGGCTTCAGCCGCAGGTCGTCCCGGTACATGGTGATGTCCAGGGTGCCGAGCGGGATGTCGCGGCCGGTGATCTGGGTGAGCTTGGCGTGCAGCCGGCGGGCCAGGTGGACGCCGCGGGTGTGGATGCCGAGCAGGACGACGTCCTCCGCGCCCTTGGCGCGTTCCACGATCTCGTGGGCGATCCGGGTGACGACCCGGGCGACGTCGGTGGCGTCCAGCACCTGGTGCGGGGGACGCGGGCTCGATGGGGTGTCTGCGGTCATGCCGAAGCCGACCTCCTTCCCCGCCTCACGGGACGGGTCTTAAAGGATGTCTGGAAAGGGCGCCCGGCGCACCGGGAGCGCCCCCATGCTACCAGTGCGATCACCCGCGCCCGGGGAGGGCCGCGCTCCGTTTCGCGTCACCGCAGCTCAACCCGGGTACCCGGGTGGGGTTCACGGCCAGGCCGCGCACTATTCGCACGACTGCCCCATTCGGCTTGACGCGACTACCTCACTCTACGTAACCTCACAGTGAGTTACGGGACCGGCGCCGCACCCGCGGGTGCCGCCGCCAGGTCCGCGGTCATCACCCGCGCGCTCGTGGCTCGTCACTGCACGCGAAGCAATCTGTCCGGGGAGATCAATGTCCAGCGACTACGCGAAGCAGCTCGGGGCGAAGCTCCGGGCCATCCGCACTCAGCAGGGTCTCTCCCTGCACGGCGTCGAGGAGAAGTCCCAGGGTCGCTGGAAGGCCGTCGTCGTCGGTTCGTACGAGCGCGGCGACCGTGCGGTGACCGTGCAGCGCCTCGCCGAGCTGGCCGAGTTCTACGGCGTGCCGGTGCAGGAGCTGCTGCCCGGCGGCACTCCCGGCGGCGCGGCCGAGCCGCCGCCGCGCCTGGTCCTCGACCTGGAGAGACTGACCCAGGTCCCGTCCGAGAAGGCCGGACCGCTGCAGCGCTACGCGGCCACCATTCAGAGCCAGCGCGGCGACTACAACGGCAAGGTGCTCTCCATCCGCCAGGACGACCTGCGCACGCTGGCCGTCATCTACGACCAGTCGCCCTCGATCCTCACCGAGCAGCTGATCAGCTGGGGCGTGCTCAACCCGGACGCGCGCCGTGCGGTGCGCGAGGAGGAGGCCGGCTGACCCCGGTCGGCCACCGGATTCACCAGCAGAAACGTCGCGGGGGGGGGGGCGGCGGCGGGCGGGGCCGGCCCGCGGCGCGGGCGTCCGGGGGCACCGGCCGGGGCGGCGCGGCGCGGCCGGCCGCGCTCAGCC
>NZ_JBHWBW010000010.1:7018-25912 GCF_042735675.1 Kitasatospora sp. NPDC059571 | reverse complement strand
GCGCGGGCCCCCCCCGGGGGCCCCCCGCTACCCCCCCCCAAACCCCCCGGGGGGGGGCGCGCGCCCCCGGCCCCCCCCCCCCCCCGCGGTCGTACCCGGCCGCCGCTCCCCCGCCGGGTGCGGTCAGCACACCGTGCCCAGGGTGAAGCCCGGCTCGGCCGCGACGTCGTCCAGCCGGACGGCGGCCGGCGTGTAGCCGTGCCCCTCGCTCTGCCAGGCCCAGGCGACCTGGCGGTACTCGCCGCACGAGCCGGCCGAGCCCTGCGAGCCGTGCAGCAGCGCCGCCCCGGGCAGCTCCCGGTAGAGCCCGGCGCAGAGCACCGCGCAGACGAGGTCGAGGTCCTCGTCGTTGATCCGCACCACGCCGTCCTCCCAGTGCAGGATCCGGGCCTGCGCCTCCAGCCGCCCGCCGGGCGCCTCGACGGCGCAGACGAACCGGTATGCGCCGCAGCCGGCCCCCACCAGCATCCGGCGGAACAGCTCGGCGCCCTGCTGGTGGGCGCGGCGGACGGCCTGGGCGATCTCCTCGTCGTCGCCCGCCGGGCCGCCGTCCAGCAGCAGGTCGATGTGGCGCAGCGTCAGCCCGTTGTCGCGGGCCCGGACCAGGCGCGGGATGAAGTCGCCGGACAGCTCCTCGCCCTGGTAGGGCAGCAGCTGGGTCTGCAGCGGAGGGTTGACCAGGTACCGGTCGCGGGCCGCGGGCTCGGCCGGGTCGAGGCGGTGCAGCAGGCAGAAGTCGGCGAAGTCCTCGGGGTGGAACATCCGGGCCTGCACGGTGCCGTAGGTGCGGCGCGCCTCGGCCAGCAGGACGGCGGTGTCCAGCAGGTAGCTGTCCCAGTCGGCCGCGTCGGTGACGTGCCAGGCCCGGGCCCGCTCGAAGTCCTCGGGGCCGGTCAGGATGCCCGTCACGAAGGCCTCCTCGCTGCGCGGCCGGGCGGCCGCGGGGTGCGCGGTGCAGCGGGAGGGCCGGGGGGTGCGGCTGTTGCGGGGCATCGTGGGCTCCTGCGGGGGCGGGGGCAGTCGGGCGGCGACGGGCTGTCCGTCGCAGCTCTTCCTCCCCACCCCCGCAGGCCGCACACGCACCGGGTGTCACAGGCCTGTAACTGAAAGCGACAGCGGGGGGCGGATCGCCGGCCGGGCGCGCCCCTGCACCCGGCCGGCCGCGGGGTCGGGACCCCGGATGGTCAGGACCGCGGGGCGCGGGCCAGCTGACGGGACTGGGCGACCAGGCGGCCGGCCTCGTCCCAGACCTCGCAGTCCTCCTCGAAGTAGCCGCCGGCCAGGTTGCGGGTGGCGTGCGAGACGCGGAGCCAGCCCGGCACGGGCCTGGCGCGCAGGTGGACGGTCAGCTCGATGGTCGGCGCCCAGCCGGGCCGGCCGAGGTCGAAGGTGACCGGCGGCAGGGCGTCGGCGACCAGCAGGAGCAGCAGCGGGTCGGGCTCGCGCCCGTCGGCGAGTCTGAACCAGCCCTGGATCCGGCCGTTCCCGGACGGCTGCCCGAGCGCCCAGCCGACGGTGGCCGGGTCCAGCCGCAGGTCGAAGCGCTCCAGCAGGGCGGCCTGCTCGATGAGCTGCTTCGGGGCGTGCTCGACGCCGATGCACTGCTCCGGCGGCGGCATCACGGGCGGCTGGGCGCTGGTGGCGACCTCGTCGTCGAGGGAGCCGAGGTCGCCGTAGCTGGCGAGCACGCGCAGCCGCTCCTCGCCGTCCTGGCTCAGCGAGGCGGTGGCGGTGGTCAGGGTGCGGCCGCGCCGGACGGTCTCGGTGCGGACGGCGGCCGGTCCGGGGCGTGAGGCGGAGAGGTAGTAGCCGCTGATGGAGAGCGGGTCGCGGTGCTCGCCGTTGGCCTGCGCCAGGGCGTGGCCGGCGACCGCGAGCAGCAGGCCGCCGTTGACCCCGCCGCCGATCTGCCACCCGGCGCCGAGCTCGGCGTCGTAGCGGCCGGGCTCCGCGGCGTGCGGGGTGAGCGCGATGCCCTGGTCGAACTCGCTCAGTGTCGCGGTGGTCATGGGTGGTCGCCCTTCGCGTCGGACAGTGCTGGCCTCAGACATTACCGGTCAGTAGCTTACGCCCGGACCCGGAGCGCGCGAAGGCCGCCGGACCCTTCGGTCCGGCGGCCTTCCGCCTGGTGCGGGGAGCCGGCTCAGCCGCGACGGATCGTCGGCTTGAGGTCCATGAACCGCGCGAGCAGGCCGTTCACGAAGGCGGGCGACTCGTCGGTCGAGTACTCCTTCGCGATCTCGACGGCCTCGTCCAGGACGACCGCGTCCGGGACGCCGTCCTCCCAGATGAGCTCGTACGCGCCGATCCGCAGCACGTTGCGGTCCGCGATCGGCATCCGGTCGAGCGTCCAGCCGACGGCGTACGAGGAGATCAGCTCGTCGATCCGACGGGCGTGCTCGGTGTAGCCCTCGATCAGCTGCATGGTGTACTCGCCGACCTGCGGTGTGGTGTCACCCGGCTGCGCCTCACGCGCCCGGCCCACCCACTCGGCGAGCACGCGCTGCGGGTCGACCCCGCGGTGGTCGGCCTCGAAGAGGATCTGGAAGGCCCTCGTCCGGGCCTTGGTACGCGCGTTGGACACGATTACTTGACCCGGCCGAGGTAGCTGCCGTCGCGGGTGTCGACCTTGACCTTCTCACCGGTGGTGACGAAGAGCGGGACCTGGATCTCGGCGCCGGTCTCCAGGGTGGCCGGCTTGGTGCCGCCGGTGGAGCGGTCGCCCTGCACGCCCGGCTCGGTCTCGGCGATGACGAGCTCGACCGCGGCGGGGAGCTCGATGTACAGCGGGACGCCCTCGTTCTGCGCGACCAGGGCCTCGAAGCCCTCGAGCAGGTACTTGGCGGCGTCACCGACGGTGGCCGAGTCGACCGGCACCTGGTCGTAGGTGTCCATGTCCATGAAGATGAACGCGTCGCCGTCGCGGTACGAGTACTGCATGGTGCGCTTGTCGACGTTGGCGGTCTCGACCTTGATGCCGGCGTTGAAGGTCTTCTCGACCACCTTGCCGGTCAGGACCTCCTTGAGCTTGGTACGCACGAACGCCGGGCCCTTGCCGGGCTTCACGTGCTGGAACTCGACGACGGACCACAGCTTGCCGCCGTCCAGCTTGAGGACCATGCCGTTCTTGAGATCGTTCGTGGAAGCCACGGGCGCACTAACTCCTGATATAGCTGTCAAGGAACCAAGGGGTCGCGTCCTTCGTCCGCCGGGGCGGCCTTACAGGGCGAGGAGCTCCTTGGTGGTGATGGTGAGCAGCTCGGGCCCGCCCTCCTCAAGGGGGCGCACGACGAGCGTGTCCTCGATCCGGACCCCGCCACGCCCCGGGAGGTGGACCCCCGGACCGACGGTGACCGGCACGCGACTGTCCAGTTTACCCATGTCGGCGGGGCCCAGGCGCGGCGCCTCCCGGATCTCCAGTCCGATGCCGTGCCCGAGCGGGTGCACAGGGTTCTCTGCGTGGCCCGCGGACTGCAGCACCTCGCGGGCCGCGAGATCCGGCGCGGACTCGGCGACACCGGGGCCGAGCGCCTCCCGTCCGGCCCGCTGGGCCCGGAAGACCAGCCGGTGGAGTTCGACCTGCCAGGGCGCCGGGGCGGCGCCGATGACGAAGGTCCGCGCCGTGGACACGCCGTAGCCGCGGTACCGGGCGCCGAGCACCACGGTGAGGAAGTCGCCCTCCTCCACCCGGCGGTCGGTGGGCTGGTGGGCCTCCAGGCCGGAATGGCTGCCGGTGCCCACGGAGACCGGGAACGCGGCCCGGTCCGCGCCGTGGTCGATCATCCGGCGCTCCAGCTCCATGGCCAGGTGCCGCTCGGTGCGGCCCACCAGGATCGACTCCAGCAGTTCGCTCAGCGCCTGGTCGGCGATCTCCGCGGCGATCCGCAGGTCGGCGATCTCGTGCTCGTCCTTGACCACCCGCATCCGCTCGACCGCCGCCCCCAGGTCGGCGAGCCGGACGCCCTCGGCCGTCCGGCCGACCGCGCGGTGCCGGCTCACGGTGAGGTCGTGCTCCTCGACGGCGAGGTCGGCGACGCGCAGCCGGACGGCGGCGTCGGCGGCCGCGAGCGCGGTGTCGGTCTCCGCCGGTACGCCGAGCTGGGCGACGTCGGGGCCCAGCAGGTGCTGGCCTGCGTCGTCCGGCGGCAGGTCGTCGGGCACCGCGAGCAGCGCCCGCTCCCGGGTGAGCAGCAGGCTGGCACCGCACGGCGGGCAGCCGGTGAGGTAGCGGACGTTGGCGGCGCGAGTGATCAGCGCCGCATCGGCCCCGGACGCACTGCAGTGCTCCCTGAGCCGTTCCCGCCGGGCCCCGTACGCATCGGACATGCCTTGAGCGTACGGAGGACGGCCGGTCGTCGCCCGTCGAGCAGGCCGCCGTGAAGGGGTGGCGCGGGCGGGAATGGACGGGCCGGACCCTGTGTTGAAGCAGCCGAACACGATAACCGTTTCGGTTAGACGGAGGCCGGACCACCGGAACCCGCGCCGGAATCCGCACCGGAGGAGGAGCCCCATGGCCCGCAGCGAGCTGCGCCCGATCGTCAGGCTGAGGTCCACGGCCGGCACCGGTCACACGTACGTGACCCGCAAGAGCCGCCGCAACGACCCGGACCGGATGGTGCTGCGCAAGTACGACCCGGTCGCCAAGCAGCACGTGCTGTTCCGCGAAGAGCGCTGACGCCCGGCGGACCGCCCGTCCGACCCCGATCGTCCGAGTCCCGCCCGTCCGACCCCGCGGGTTCGACGGCGCACGTTCGACCCGGCACGTTCGACCCCGCACGTTCGACCCCCTCGAAGGGAGCCCTCCATGAAGCCCGCCATCCACCCCGCCTACCGTCCCGTGGTCTTCCGCGACCGCAGCGGCGACCTCGCCTTCCTCACCCGTTCCACCCGCACCTCCGACACCACGGTCGAGTGGACGGACGGCCGGAGCTACCCGGTGGTCGACGTCGAGACCTCGTCGGCGAGCCACCCCTTCTACACCGGGCGCTCGCGGATCCTGGACAGCGCCGGACGGGTCGAGCAGTACCGCCGCCGGTACGGACTCGGCTGAACCCGACCGGGCGGTACGCGCTCGGTCGGCAGTGGCCGGGCGGTACGCGCTCGGTCGGCAGTGGCCGCCGCGACGGCGGGCGGCCCTCACCACGGATGGGCGGTGCCCCTTTCCCCTTCACCGGGGAGGGGCACCGCCCGCAGCCGTGTTCGGCCGCGTTCGGCCGCGTTCGGCCGTGTGTGGCCGCGTGTGGCTACACCAGCCAGTCCGCGACGGCGGGCGCCTGCGGCCCGGCGCCGCCGGTGCCCTTGATGCGGCCGGCCTCGGCGGCCGTCAGAGCCCGGTCCCATACCTGGACGTGCCCGAGGACGCCCGTCCAGGCATGCCCCCAGGCTCCGCCGGTACGGCTGCGGCCCAGCTCCAGCGGGCCCGACCCGGCCCACACCCCGGAGACCTTCGCGGAGCCGGCCACCGAGCCGTCCACGTAGAGCGTGATCGTCCGCGTCCCGGCGTCGTACGCCGCGGTGAGCAGGGTGAACCGGCCGGTGGCGGAGGCGCTCGCCGCGGTCGAGACGACCTCGGCGGTGTCGGCGGCACCCGGACCGGTCTGTACCCGGAAGGACCAGGAGCGACGGCCGCCGACGTCCTCGCGCCCCAGCTCGAACGACGAGGCCGAGCCGCCGCCCTGGCTGATCGCGGCCCGCGAGCCGGCGGCCGCGTCGTTCACCACCCACGCGGAGACGGTGAACCCGCGGCTCGGGTCGACCACCCGCCCCGGCGCCTGCGCGTACGACCCGGCCGTGCCGCGGCAGCCCAGCACCCAGCCGCCAGGCACCTGCTTGACCACCGCGTCCGGACCGACCGCGAGGTCGTTGCCGCCGGTGTGGTCGGCGATCAGGTCGGGCCGGCCGGGCACGGTCGGCGTGGTCACCGGCGCCCGGGAGGGCGAGGGCTTCGCCGCACCGGAGCCGGGCGCCGAGGCCGAGGCGGCGGCCGAGCCGGAGCCGGAGGGTGAGGCCCCGGCCGATCCGGACGAACCCGGGGAGGGTGATGCCGCACCGGACGGAGCCGCGGACACGTCGTCACCGAGCACCCCGGCCCGCGCGCTGCCCGCCGCCCCCGCAGGTGCGGCCGAGCCCCCGCCCCCGCCGGTCAGCAGAGCCGTCCCGGCGGCCACGCCGACCACGGCGGCCAGCGCCGCGCCGCCCGCCATGAGCCGCCGACGGCGGCGGCCGCGCTGCTCGGCCTCGTTCCGGTCGGCGAGCGCCTGCCAGTCCGGCCCGGTCGGCACCAGTGGCGGTGGCACTGGCGATATGGGCGGACCGCCGAACATCTGCGGCGGTCCCGGCGGTCCTGGCTGCCCCGCGTGTTCGACGTACCCGGGCCGTACGGCCCCCCGTTGCTCCCTGCCGTCAGTCATGCCCGGGATGGTAGATCATCTGACCGTCCGTCGAACGCACAGCCGAAGCCCCGAAGCCCCGGTGCCGGCGGTCCCGCGGGACGGCCGCTCGTTCGACGGGGGTGCGGCGACTGGTGACGCACTGCAACGGACGGAGCGTCACCGCGACTGCGCACAGGCCATGGTGACACCGAGTGGTCATCGTCCGGGCGGTCAGCGCCCGGGTGGTCAGCGCGGCGGCGGCGGGACGGAGACCACCAAGGTCAACCGCAGCGGAACCTCGCCGTCGTTGCGGTAGCCGTGCGCGTACCCGGCCTCGTAGGAAGCGGTGGAGCCGGCCGGAACGACGTGCTCCCGCCCGTCGAGCGTGAGCGTCAGCGCCCCCTCGTCGACCCGGACGATCTCGACGGTTCCGACCGGGTGCGGGTCGGAGGTGTGGCCCTCCCCCGGGAGGACGGTCCACTCCCAGAGCTCCAGCGGGCCGGGCGCCTCGATGCCGTTGAGCAGCACACCACGGCCACCGGACGGACCGGACCACAACTGGACGGCCTCCTCGCCGGGGACGATCCGCACGGTCGAGGTCTCGTCGTAGTCCAGCAGTCGCGCGATGGAGACGCCGAGTGCGTCGGCGAGCCGCACGACCGTGCCGACGCTGGGGTTGGTCCGGGCCTGCTCGATCTGGACGATCATGCCGCGGCTGACGCCGGACCGGGCGGCCAGGGCGTCGAGGGTGTGCGAGCGCTCGGTCCGCAGCCGCTTGATGTTGCGGCCGAGCGCCTGGGTGATGAGGTCGGGATCGGGCACGTCAGTCCAAAATATTGATTCGGCAGGTTCACTTTGTTGCTCTACGCTGCGGATCGAACGAAGAGTCCACCCGACAGTACTTCGGAGTCCACTGTGGTGTCCCAGCTCCTCGCCCTCTCCGCCAGCCTGCTCTGGGGGCTGGCCGACTTCGGCGGCGGCTCGCTGACCCGCCGATTGCCCGCGCCGACCGTGGTGGTGGCCTCGCAGGCCGCCGCGACGGTCGTCCTGCTCACCGCGCTCGTCCTCGGCGGCGGCCCGTACGCGCTCTCGCCCGCGCTCTGGTACGCCGTTGCGGCCGGGTTGATCGGCCCGTTCGCGATGCTCGCCTTCTACCGGGCGCTGGCGCTCGGCCCGATGGGCGTGGTCTCACCGCTCGCCACCGTCGGGGTCGCCGTCCCGGTCGGGGTCGGCCTGGCCCTGGGGGAACGGCCGGGTGCCGGGCAGGCCGCCGGGATCGGCATCGCCGTCCTCGGTGTGGCACTGGCCGGCGGCCCGCAGCGCGGGGGCACCGCGGTCTCCACCCGCGTACTGCTGCTCACGCTCGGCGCGGCCTTCGGGTTCGGCGCGGTAATGGCACTGATCGCGCAGGCCTCGGCCGACGGCGGTCTGCTGACCGCGCTCTGCGTCCAGCGGCTCTGCAACGTCGCGGTCGGCGGCGTCCTGCTGCTCACCGCCGGGAACGGCCGAGGGGCCGGCCGTGTCGCAGGTGAGGGTAGGGATGCGGGCGCGCATGCGGGTGCGGGTGCGGGTGCGGGTGCGGGTACGGGTACGGGCCGGGGCGAGCCGGGATCGATGCGCCGCAGCCTGCCGGCGCTGACTGCGGTCGGGCTGGCGGATGTCACCGCCAACGCCACATTCGCCGCAGCCTCGCACGGCGGTGCGCCGGCCGTGGCGGCGGTACTCGCCTCGCTCTATCCGGTGGTGACCGCACTGATGGCGCGCAGCCTGCTCAAGGAGCGGCTGCGCCGCCTCCAGGTGGTGGGCGCCGGACTGGCCGTACTCGGCACGCTGCTGCTCGCGGCGGGCTGACCGGCCGCGCTGACGGCCGGACGGCCACCGGGCGGACGATCCGGAGGGCTGCTCAGCCGGTCCGCTTGGCCGCCCACCGCTGTTCGACCCGGGCGAGCCGCCAGTAGGCGATCGCCGCGGCCCAGACCGCGACGAACATGCCGACGATGACGAAGCCGACATTGTCCAGGCTGAGCCCGGCCACCCATCCGCTCACGGGGTCGGTCAGGCCGAGCTTGTCGTGCAGGACCGCCACCAGCTCGATCGTGCCGATGACGAACGCCACCGCGATCGACAGACCGGTGATGGTGAGGTTGTAGAACACCTTCCGCACGGGGTTGGAGAAGGCCCACTGGTAGGCGAAGTTCATGAAGGTGCCGTCCAGCGTGTCGAACAGGCTCATCCCGGCCGCGAACAGCAGCGGCAGGCAGACGATCGCGTACCAGGGCAGACCTGCCGCAGCTCCGGAGCCGGCCATCACCATCAGGGTGACCTCGGTCGCGGTGTCGAAACCGAGGCCCAGCACCATGCCGACCGGGAACATCTGGCCCGGCCGGGAGATCGAGCGGGTCGCCCGGCCCAGCACACGGTTCATCAGGCCTCGCGAGGCCAGCCGGCGCTCGAGCTCCTGCTCGTCGAACCGGCCCTCCCGCATCGCCCGGAAGAGCCGCAGGATGCCGGCCAGCGCCGCCAGGTTGAGCGCGGCGATCAGATAGAGGAAGACGCCGGAGGCGGTCGTCCCGATGGTGCCCAGGACCTGGTGGGTGGTGGAGTCCTCGTTCATCAGCACGCCGGCGAGCCGGGCGCCGCCCGCGACCAGCGCGGCCATCAGCACCACCATCGAGGAGTGCCCGAGGGCGAACCAGAATCCCACCGAGACCGGCCGCTTGCCGTCCGCCATCAGCTTGCGGGTGGTGTTGTCGATCACCGCGATGTGGTCGGCGTCGAACGCGTGCCGCATGCCGAGGGTGTACGCGGTGATCCCGAGCCCGGCGCCGAACACCTGGCTGCCGACCTCGTACCGCTCCGGAACGACCAGCAGGAACAACGTGCCGAACGCAGCGACGTGCATGGCGAGGATCACCGCCAGCAGCCCCGCCGTGCGCAGGGTGTCCTCCCGCTGCCAGCGGAAGCCCGGCAGCGGCGCCGGCGGGGACTCGACCGAACCGGTCGCGGGCAGGGTCATCTGCGGATCACGCTCCAGCACCTCGTGGAATGACGTCGTGAGATGCCGTGGCCGGTCTCCTGGCTTACGGGGCTCCGCACCGGCCCGACGGCAGGAACGGACATCCGAACCCGGCCTTCCCGGACGCCTGCGCGTCCCGTGGCACGAGTGGGTACGGACACCCCCGATCACAGTGGCGAGGGCCGCTCCGGACTGGGACCACAAGGTCCGCCACCGGTCTTCCCGAACACCACGGCCAGCCCACCGTAGGGCTGACGGCTCGCCAGCTGCAAGCCTGCACACCTGCGCAGGTGTCGAAGATCACGGCCGTACCCCGCAAGGCCGGCCCCGGAGGTCTGTTCGGGAAGTCTGTTCGGGAGGTCGGTGCGGAAGGTCGCTGCGGGAGGTCGCTGCGGGAGGTCCGTTCTGAAGGTCCGCCGGGGGGCGGTTCGGGGAGTGAGCGCCGAGGGCCGGCCCGGGAGGCCGTCTCCGGAGGACTGATCCGAAGGCCTGCGACAATGCGGCCATGCACCTCGTTCCCGCCGACCGCGCCGGCCATCGCACCATCGACGGGCACCGCGTGTGCGAGGCGATCGCCGCCATCGGCGACACGGCGCACGTCCGGGCCTGGGCCGATCGGTTCGCCCTGCTCGCCGAGCCCGGACGGCTGGCGCTGCTGCTCGCCCTCCACCGGACCGGCCCGCTGGCGGTGAGCGATCTGGCGGTGGCCACCGGGATGCGCGATCCCGCTGTGTCGCAGGCGTTGCGGCTGTTGCGGGCGGCGGGCGCGGTGACCGGCGAACGCGACGGCCGGATCGTGCGCTACCGGCTCGCCGACCCCGCGATCGCCGAACTCCTCGTACACGGCGTGCTGGGGCAGCGCGACTGAGGCAACGAGCCCGGTCCCGGCCGGCCCACCGCGGCGAGCGGACGCGGACGACGTGTCGGCCGCTCGGCCGCTCGGCCGCTCGGCCACTGACAGACTGACGTTCGATCAGGTCTGCGAAGTGTCAGCTTCAGCCAATTTTTCTTGTCATGTCACCTTGAATACTCCCCGGTACACCATGCTGCCGGAGGCGGTCCGGCCGGACCGCCGATCCAGGCATCCGCCGAGGAGACACCGTGACGCTTCGCCGTTCGTTCGCCGTGGGACTGCTGGCTGCGGCCGCCACCCTGATCCCTGGTCAGCCCGCCGGTGCCGCCACAGGCGGCGCTCTGCCGTTCGGCTCGGCCACCACGGTCGGGCTGCACAACACGTACGACCCGGCCGCCTTCCCGTACCTCGCCCAGGGCCTGGACACCGGTACCGGCATGATCGAGCTCGATGTCTGGACCGACACCATCACCACCGAATGGAAGGTCAGCCACTCGAACCCGTTGGGCAACTCCAACAACTGCACGGCGGCCAGCAGCCCGGCCCAGCTGTACAGCGGCGGCGCCAACAAGAACCTCGAGAACTGCCTCGACGACGTACGGGTCTGGCTCGGCGCCCACCCCGGCAGCGGCCCGCTGGTCATCAAGCTCGAACTCAAGGGTGGCTTCGCCGCCAACCGCGGGATGGGCCCGGCCCAGCTCGACAGCCTGATCGCCACCCACCTCGGCAGCGCGGTGTTCCGCCCCGCCGACCTGCTCGCCAAGCCCGGCGGCGGCGCGTACGCGACCCTCGACGACGCCGCCCGCGCCGGCAACTGGCCGAGCCGCGCGGCCCTCGCGGGACGGGTCCTCGTCGACGTCATCCCGGGCACCGTCGAGGAGAGCAACCCCTTCGACACCCTCCACACCGATGTCGAGTACAGCCGCCACCTCCGCGACCTGGCCTCCGCCGGGAAGGCCGGGCAGGCCCAGGTCTTCCCCGTGGTGCACGGCGCCGCCTCGGGCGACCCGCGGACCGGGTACAGCGACACGAGCATCCGCCCCTGGTTCGTGGTCTTCGACGGTGACGCGTCGGCGTACGTCGGCGGGATCGACACCTCCTGGTACGACAGCCGCCACTATCTGCTCGTGATGACGGACGCCCAGAACGTCTCCCCCGCCATCAGCAGCACCGACCCGACCGCCGATCAGGCCCGCGCCCGCGCTGCGCAGCTTGCAGCGGCCCACGCCAGCATCGTCTCCAGCGACTGGCGGCACCTCCCGGAGGTCCAGTCGCTCGTCCTGCAGCGAGGCTGAGCGACCCGGCCCGCTCAGCGCACGTCTCTCCGCATCTGACCGTCCCGGTCAGGCCCGCCACGCCCGCCACGCCCTTCGCGCCCCGAGGCACGGCGCCGCGTGGCGCCGCGTGGCGTGGCCGGGCCGGGCTGTGGCGTGACCCGTCAGGCACGGGGTCGACACGACTGGTCGGCCCGGCGCCGTAAGGGGCGCGGCGCATCCTGGCGGACCGGTCGTCGCGCGGGCACGGTAGCGGCTCAGGTCTACGGGGTCAGCAGCACCTTGCCCAGATTGCGGCGGGACTCCAGCAGTGCAACCGCGTCCGCCGCGCGGTCCAGCGGCACCGCTGTGCAGGACGGCCTGAGCCGACCTGCCGCCAGGTGGCCCCACAACTCGTGCCTCCAGCGTTCCACCGCGTCGGGGCGGTGGCGGACGAGCTGCGCCATGGAGAGGCCGAGCGCGACATGGCCGCCCCTGAGCAGGGCACCCGCGTCCAGCGTGCCGCCGGCGCCCGAGAGCACCACCAACCGCCCGAATGGCACCAGTGCGTCCTGCGCGGACTGCGCGGTGGGGCCGCCGACGCCCTCCATCACCAGATCCACGGCCGGAACGTCGCCGAGATCGCCATAGACCACCACCTCGTCCGCGCCGAGTCGGCGCACGAACTCGGCTTTCTCCAGGGAGCCGACGGCCGCCACCACTCGGCCCGCCCCCATCGCCCGGGCGAGCTGCACGGCCAAGTGACCGACCCCGCCGGCCGCCGCGGTGACCACCACCGACTCGCCCAGCCTCAACCCGCCCACCGACAGCGCCGCCAGGGCCACCAGCCCACTGCGCACCAGAGCGACGGCATCGGCCGCGGACACCCCCTCGGGAACGGGGGCCAGCAGTTCGGCCGGGGCGACCACCACATCGGCGTAGGCCCCGCTGAAGGCCAGCCCGCCGACCCGGTCACCGACCCGTAGGGTCGTGACACCAGGGCCGATGGCGCGGACCCTCCCGACCAGGTCGCCGCCCGGTTCGTACGGGAGCGGCGCGCTGCCATGGCCCCGGAGGACCTTGAGCACCGGCAGGGTGACACCGGCAGCCTCGGTTCGAACGAGGACCTCGCCGGGGCCGGGCTCGGGAGTCGGAACCCGGGAGATCCGAAGCCCGGCCGGGCCGTCATAGCTGTACAAGGCAACCTTGCGCATGAGACCTCCTTTCATTGGGAGCGCCAACGATTTCGTTGGCAGCCCCAACGATAGGCTCGGATTCATTGGGCTGTCCAACGAATTCACGGCTAGACTCCGACCATGTCCGATCCCGCCCTCAGCCGCCTCCAGACCCTGCCGAGCTGGCTGCTCGGCCGAGCAGCGTCACGCGGCCACCGGCTCGTCGCCGACCATCTCGCCCGACTCGACCTGCGCCTGAACCAGCACGCCGTACTCTGCGGCATTGCCGAGCACGGCCCGCTGGCACAGGCAGAACTCGCGCGCGCCGTGCGGATCGACCCCAAGGACATCGTCACCGCGCTGAACGAGCTCCAGGCCCGTGGCCTGCTCACCCGGGAGCGCGACCCGCGGGACGCCCGCAAGAACCTCATCGCGCTCTCGACTGAGGGGCGCACCGTCCTGCAACAGGCCGAGGAGTTGGGCCTCCAGGCGAACGCTGAACTGACGGCCACCCTCTCCCCCGAAGAACGCGCCCAGCTCAACAAGCTGCTCGAACGGCTCGTCATCGATCGCTGACCGGCGGCACCTCCCCTCCGCGGAGCTCCTCCCCGTGCATATGCTCCCCCGGTCGAGCCGGTCGCCGCCCCGCGACCAGCGCCTCGAAGCGGCGCAGCGAGCGTCGGCCCAACCGCCTCGTCAGCGGCCGGAGCACCGCCCCGACCGGACCGGCCGAAGGGACCCGGAAGGCGCCGAGGAAGGCGAAGCGGGTGGTGCCGTCCGGCTCCTGGGCGGCCGCCATGCCGCCCAGGAGGAACCGGCTCTGCATGAGGCACCAGCCCGGCCGCATCTCGATGTCGAAGCGGGCCCGCAGCCGGGAATGACCGACCACGACGGCCTCGTCACCCTCGGCCGAGACCTCGACCGAGCGGATGTCCGGCAGCCAGCGCGGGAGTGCGCCGGCCAGATCAGCCGCCACCGCCCAGACTTCCTCCAGCGGCGAGTCCAGCACGGTCTCGTGCACGGCGGCCCCGGGCACGGTCGCCGCCAGCACCCGCAGCGCACGGACCTCGTCGAACTCGGCAACGGGCCAGTCGCCGGAGTGCGCCTCTGTGTCGACGTTCATGACTGCCACGCCTTTCGGAAGCCGAGCCGGGCCCGGGACAGCCGGGACTTGACGGTGCCTGTGGCGACTCCCAGCAGCTCGGCGGTCTGCCGCTCGTCCAATCCCTCCATGTCCCGCAGCACCAGCACCGCACGGTGCTCGGGAGAGAGCCGGGTCAGCACGTCGTGGATGTCCGCGGCCAGCTGCGGATCGCCGGGTGCCGGAACGTCGGCGAGCTCCGCCGGCTCGCTCCGGGCGTTCCGCCGCACGTGCCGTATGGCCTCGCGGACCGCGATCGCCCGCACCCAGCCGAACAGGGCGGCCGGCTCCTGCAACTGCGGGAGCTTGCGGAAGACCACGATCAGCGCCTCCTGAGCGGCGTCGGCCCCGTCATCGAGCGCGATCGGCCCGCACAGCCTGCGCACGTACGGGGTGATCAGCTCCAGCAGGCGACCGAGCGCCAGCCGGTCGCCTCGCTGGGCGGCCAGCACCAGCTCGGCGGTGCGAGCGGGTGACGTCTCCACGGCGATCTCCTTCCGGTCGCCAAGAAGAGCCTGCGAGGTGCCGAAAGGTTCCGTACGAGTGAATGTGACGTAGGTCACAGGAACGTCTCGCACGGACGCCCGCTCCTCAGGACGTCAGGTCGTCACATTCCCTCGAGGGAGACCCCCGTGGAAGCAACGCTGCAGCACCCCGTACGACGCCGTGCCGCCACCGCCCTGGCCGGCGTGCTCGCCGCCGACGCGCTGTGCCACCTGTACTGGACCACTGGGGCCACCTGGCCGGCCCGCGACACCGCCGCCCTCTCCGCGGCCGTGCTCAATGCGGACGTGCCGTTCACCCCGCCGGTCCTGCTCCCCCTGGTCGGACTCCTCGGCGGCGCCGCCGCGCTGGTGTTGGTCCGCGGCGGCGCCCTCCGGATACCGCTGCCCGCGGCCGTTCCGCGGTGGGCGACCGTCGCGGTGGCCGCCGGTCTGAGCGCGCGGGCCGCAGCCGGGCTGGTCTGGGCGACCGGCGCAGGCACCGAGCCCGGATCGGCCTTCCATGCGCTCAACCTGGCGCTCTACACACCGGTCTGCGTCGTCGGGGCAGCCGCAGCCTGGTGGCTGGCCCATGACTGACCGGCCCGGCCGGCCTGCACCGGCGAGATGCTCAGCGCTGCTGGCAGGAGGGGCACCAGAAGAGGTTCCGCGCGGCGTGCGACTCGGTTCGCACCGGTGTTCCGCACACCAGGCAGGGCATGCCGGCCCGCCGGTACACGTACACCTCACCGCCGTGGTCGTCGACCCGCGGCGGGCGTCCCATCGCCTCGGGGGTGTGCTCGGGGCGGACGGTATCGATACGCCCGGCACCGACCCCGTCGTGCATCAGCGCCACCAGGTCGGACCAGATGGCGTCCCACTCCGCGCGGCCGAGGTCACGGCCCGCCCGGTGCGGGTTTATCCCGAGACGGAACAGCACCTCGGCGCGGTACACGTTGCCGACCCCCGCCAGCACCTTCTGGTCCATCAGAAGGGCCGCGACCGTGGTGGAACTGCGCGAGACCCGCCGCCAGGCCGCACCGGGCTCGGCATCCGCCCTGAGCGGGTCGGGGCCGAGCCGGGCATGCACGGCCATCTTCTCCCACGGCCCCAGGAGCTCACAGGTGTTGGGGCCGCGGAGGTCCGCGTACCCCTCCTCGTTGGCCATCCGGAGCCGGACGAGGCCGACCGGCTCGGGTGCTTCACCCTTGGCGAAGGTGAAGCCGCCGTAGAGGCCGAGGTGGATGTGCAGCCAGTCCTCCCCGAAGCCGAGGAAGAGGTGCTTGCCGTGGGCCTCCGCCCCGTCCAGGGTGCGGCCGTCGAGCAGAGCCGCGCCGTCTGCGAACCGCCCTTGCGGGCTGCTGACCCGCACCGGACGGGAACCGAACGCACGGTGGTTCTGGGCGGCGAGACGGTGGATGATGTGGCCCTCGGGCACGGGCGTCAGCTCCTCGGCAGCTCTGTTGCGTTCCGTCCATCATCCCAGCCGGCACCGACACCCCTGGCGGCCGGCCGGTTCCGCTCGTAGTGCCGGGCGACCCGGGCGCGGTTGCCGCAGGACGGCTTGCAGTACTCCTGCCGACCGTGCGCCTTCACGAAGTAGCGCACACAGCGCGGCGCTGTGCACGCGCGGAGCTGCTCGCGCAAGGGGCCGGCCAGGAACTCCGCGGCGTCGCGGGCCAGAGCTGCGGTGATGCGACCGAGCGGCCCCGGGTCCGGGCCGAGCAGCCGTACCGCCGGCTCGCCGCCGACGGGCCAGTCGAGCCGCGGGGCAACGGGGCGCGCCCCGGCGGCCCGGTTGAGCCGGTCCAGAGCCTCCTCGTCCGGCAGCAGTCGCTGGGCATCGGCCGGGCTCGGCGGCCCGGGGCGCACCGCCCGGGCGAAAAGGGCACGCACGGCTGCGCGCAGTGCGAGCACCTCGTCGAGGGCAGCGTCGTTGGCGGTGTCGTCCGGGGCGGCGAGGACCCGTCCCTCCCGCTGGTGGCGACGCCCGGCGCAAGCCTGGCACTGCTGGTGCGGCACGTCGCCCCGGGCGGGCGCGGCCGGGCCGCAGGCGTCGTGCTGGGGACGATCACCGGGCTGGCCGTGCACGCCACGCTGGCCCTGGCGGGGCTGTCCGCCCTGGTCATGCAGTCGGCCGAGGCGTTCGCAGCCGTCCGGCTCGCAGGTGCGCTCTACCTGACGCTCCTACCGCAGTTCCTGGATCCGCACCGCCCGATGGCGCCGCAGGTCCTCCTGCTCGGCTGCGCCCACGCCCTCCTGGTCGGCAGCTGGCTGCTCGGCTGGACCTTCCTGCTCGGCCCGGCCCTCCGAGCCGTTCAGGACGCCCGGGGCGCCCGGCTTCGTGCGCTGTTGGAGCGGGTCACGGGACTGGTGCTGGTCGGCCTCGGCGTCCGGGCGGTCGCCTCCACCGCTTCACCGTAGTCGCGGCTTCACCACAGGCAGAGCGTCGCTGGCGCCCGACCCAGCGTCACTGCCGCCCGACCCGGCGTCGCTGCCGCCCGATCCGGCGTCGCTGGCGCCCGACCCGGCGTCGCTGCCGCCCGATCGGACGTCACTGCCGCCCGATCAGCCGGGAGACGATCGCATGGTCCAGCGCTGCCGCGGTGGCATCCACGTCCAGTTGGGAGTTGTCGATGATCGGCAGTCCGGAGGTGCGCCAGCCGGCCATCCTGCCGTGGATGCGGGCGACCTCTTCGTCGCTCAGTCGCCTGTTGCCGCTGCGGCGGGCATTGCGGGCGAGGACGGAGTCGAGCCCGGGGAGCAGCACGACCGGGATCATGCCGGGGCCGATGTGGCGCTTCCAGCCGCCGAGGCCGATCGCGGGGCGGTCAGGGAAGACGGCGTCGTCGATGATGCAGGATATGCCGTTCGCCAGGTAGTTGCGACAGGCGAAGCCGCAGGTCCGGCGGGCGAGCCGGTACTGCGCCTCGGAGGCGTTGTTCCAGCCGGACTGCGGGTTGGCGAAGCCGGACTGCACCCACTCGCGGACGTCGTCGAGGCTGATGTGCGCAGTCGGGGTGGGCCGCCGCTCGGCCCAGTGCCGGGCGACGGTCGTCTTGCCCGCGCCGGCGGGGCCGATCAGCAGGACAGCGAGCGGTCCGGTCGGGGCGTGCTGCTGCGGCGGGTGCGCGGGCAGCTGCACGGGGGCCCCGGTCGGCAACACGAAATGCCCGGTAGCGCCCGGTGGCACGGACATGGAGGGCGCCGGGTGCGGGCGGCGGGCCGGCTGCTGAGGGTACGGGGACTGGGCCCCGGTGGCCGGCGGCAGCCCGACGGGGCGCGGCGGGTACGGCGGTGCAGTGGGTCGTGGCGGCAGCGCCGCTCCCCCGGTGTACTGCGACATCGTCACCTCCCGAGCGGGACACTACACGGCAGCCCGGCGGCGGGCACAGTCCGCCACCGGGCTGAAGTGATCATGCGTCATGCACGGTCGCGCAGCGTCGAAGGGACGTCAGCGCGAGGTGAGCTGCTCCGCCAGCGCGCGCAGGGCCAGTTCGTACGAGCCGATGCCGAATCCCGCGATGGTGCCGGAGGCGATCGCGGCGATCACCGAGTTGTGCCGGAACGACTCCCGCGCGTACGGGTTGGAGATGTGCACCTCGATCAGCGGGGCGGTGCGCTGGGCCGCAGCGTCCCGCATCGCGTACGAGTAGTGCGTGAACGCACCGGGGTTGATGACGACCGGCGTCCGCTCGTCGGCGGCCGCGTGCAGCCACTCGACCATCTGGAGTTCGGAGTTGGTCTCCCGGACCTCCACCGCGAGGCCGAGCTCGGCACCGAGTGCGGTGCAGCGCTCGACCAGCCCGGTGTAGGAGGTCGCACCGTAGACGTCCGGCTCTCGGCTGCCGAGGCGGCCGAGGTTCGGACCGTTGAGGACGAGCACCCTGGTGGTCATCCTGATACCTCCGCGTAGGCGGCGACCAGCAGCGACGGGTCCGGGCCCTCCAGGATGGAGGTCTTGGCGAGCCCGTCGAGGACGACGAAGCGCAGCAGGTCGCCGCGGGACTTCTTGTCGATCTTCATGGCGTCGAGCAGCTTCGGCCAGGCGTCGGCCCGGTAGGTCAGCGGCAGACCGACCGAGGCGAGGACGGCGCGGTGGCGGTCGGCGGTCTCGTCGTCCAGGCGGCCGGCGAGCCGGCCCAGCTCGGCGGCGAACACCATGCCGATCGAGATCGCCGCGCCGTGGCGCCACTTGTAGCGCTCGTTGCGCTCGATGGCGTGGCCGAGCGTGTGCCCGTAGTTGAGGATCTCCCGGCGCCCGGCCTCCTTGAGGTCGCCGGAGACGACGTCGGCCTTGACCTGGATGGCCCGGCGGATGAGCTCCAGGGTGTGCGGGCCGGCGGGGGTGGTGGCACCCTCGGGGTCGGCCTCGACCAGGTCCAGGATGACCGGGTCGGCGATGAAACCGGCCTTGATCACCTCGGCCAGGCCGGAGACGTAGTCGTGCTTGGAGAGCGTCTCCAGGGTCGCCAGGTCGGCGAGGACGCCGGCCGGCGGGTGGAAGGCGCCCACCATGTTCTTGCCCTCGGCGATGTTGATGCCGGTCTTGCCGCCGACGGGGTTGGTGACGGTGTCGGTGGTCATGGCTGCTTGAGCTCAA
>NZ_JBHWBW010000010.1:0-7008 GCF_042735675.1 Kitasatospora sp. NPDC059571 | reverse complement strand
GTTGGCGACGGTGCGGCCCGTGGGGAAGTTCTGGTTGGAGACGGTCGGCGGCCCGGGGGGGTGGCCGGGGGCGGGGGGGTGTATGGCGCCCACATGTTGTTTCCCTTGGGCGTTTTGGAGGCGGTTATTGCCCCCGCGGGGGGCGTCGACCATGCCCAGCAGCGTGGTGGGCATGGAGATCCAGCGGACCCCGCGCAGCCAGGTGGCGGCGACGAAGCCCGCCAGGTCGGTGGTGGCGCCGCCGCCGAGGCCGACAATCACATCGCTGCGGGTGAAGCCGGTCTGCCCGAGGACCGACCAGCAGTAGGCGGCCACCTCGGCGCTCTTGGCGTCCTCCGCGTTGGGCACCTGGAGGGCGATCGCCTCGTAGCCCTCGGCGGCGAGGTCCTCGCGAATCGCATCCCCGGTGGCGGAGAGCGCCTCGGGGTGGATGATCGCGACCCGCTTCGCCCTGGTGCCGATCAGCGGCGCGAGCTCGCCGAGCAGCTGGTGGCCGACCAGCACGTCGTACGGGTCGTGGCCGGCGCTGCCGCCGACGTGGATGGTGACGGTGTCGGTGGTCATGCCTGCTTCAGCTCCAGTGCTTCCATGACTGCGTCCGCGACCTGCTCCGGGCTGCGGTCCGCGGTGTCCACGACGGCCTTCGCCACCTCCAGGTAGAGGGGGCGGCGGGCCTCCATCAGCTCGCGCCAGCGGGCCCGCGGGTTGACCGCGAGCAGCGGCCGGGGCGCATCCAGGCCGACCCGCTTGACGGCGTCGCCGAGCGGCACCTCCAGGAACACCACCGGGAGCCCGGCGAGCGCGGACCGGGTGACGTCCGCCATGACGGCGCCCCCGCCGAGGGCGAGCACCCCGGAGTGACCCTCGACGGCGGCCCGGACGGCCTGCACCTCCAGCGCGCGGAAATGCGGCTCGCCCTCGTCGATGAAGATCTCCGGGATCGGCTTGCCGGCCAGCGCCTCGATGTCGGCGTCGGTGTCCCGGAAGGGCACGCCGAGCCGCTCGGCGACGAGCCGGCCGGCCGTGGACTTGCCGGACCCGGGCGGGCCGACCAGCACGACGACCGGAGCGCTCATCGGACGATCAGGTGGTCGAGGTAGCTCTGCACGTTGCGGCGGGTCTCGGAGACGTTGTCGCCGCCGAACTTCTCCGCGACCGCGTCGGCGAGCACCAGGGCGACCATGGCCTCGGCCACGATGCCCGCGGCAGGCACGGCACAGACGTCCGAACGCTGGTGGTGGGCCTTGGCGGGCTCACCGGTGCGCACGTCCAGGGTCTGCAGCGCGCGCGGCACGGTCGCGATCGGCTTCATCGCGGCCCGCACCCGCAGCAGCTCACCGGTGGACAGACCGCCCTCGGTGCCGCCGGAGCGCCCGGAGGTGCGCTTGACGCCGTCCGCGGTCGGCACGATCTCGTCGTGCGCCTGGGAGCCGGGCACCCGGGCCAGCTCGAAGCCGTCGCCGACCTCGACGCCCTTGATCGCCTGGATGCCCATCAGCGCGGCCGCGAGGCGCGCGTCGAGGCGGCGGTCCCAGTGCACGTGCGAGCCGAGGCCCACCGGCACGCCGTACGCGAGCACCTCGACCACGCCCCCGAGCGTGTCGCCGTCCTTGTGGGCCTGGTCGATCTCGGCGACCATCCGCTTGGACGCGTCGGCGTCCAGGCAGCGCACCGGGTCCTCGTCGAGGCGGGCCTCGTCGGCCGGCTCCGGGTACACGCCGAGCGGGGCCTTCGCGGCGCCCAGTTCGATCACGTGCGAGACCAGCTCGATGCCGCAGGTCTCCCGCAGGTACGAGCGGGCGACCGTGCCGATCGCCACCCGGGCGGCGGTCTCGCGCGCCGAGGCGCGCTCCAGGATCGGCCGGGCCTCGTCGAGCGAGTACTTCTGCATGCCGGCCAGGTCGGCGTGGCCGGGCCGCGGGCGGGTCAGCGGCTCGTTGCGGGCCAGGCCCGCGAGGATCTCCGGGTCGACCGGGTCGGCCGACATGACCTGCTCCCACTTCGGCCACTCGGTGTTGCCGACCATGATCGCGATCGGCGAGCCGATGGACAGGCCGTGCCGGACACCGCCGAGGAAGGTCACCTCGTCCTGCTCGAACTTCATCCGGGCGCCGCGGCCGTAGCCGAGCCGGCGGCGGGCGAGCGCGTCGGCCACCATCGCGGTGGTGACCGGCACACCGGCCGGCAGGCCCTCCAGCGTCGCGACCAGTGCGGGGCCGTGGGACTCCCCCGCCGTCAGCCAGCGCAACCTACCCAACGGAGCTCCTTCGTCAGCGGCCCGGCCCGCGCGGCACGGACCGGCCGGGGTGTTTCGTCCGGCGGGCCCGCCCCGGGGCTACGGCCCCCGGACCCGCACTCTGCTCCCGATCCTTTCATGCCGCAGCGCCCTACCGGAGCGTGGTCCGCGTGGCGGACACCCGGATGGACACTCACAGGCTCACCGGCCCCCGCCCCCGGCGGGCCGCTCAGCCCGCCGCGAGCGCCGTCTCCCCCGCCTCCCGCATGGCCGCGAGCGGCCCCGGGCGCACGCCGGTGAACGCCTCGAACTGCAGCACCGCCTGGTGCACGAGCAGGTCGAGTCCGCCGAGCACCACCGAGCCGCGCTCCGCGCACGCGGCGGCCAGCGCGGTCGGCCACGGGTGGTAGAGCACGTCGAACAAGGCTCCCGGCGCCGCCGGCAGCCCGGCCGCGAAGCCGTCGGTGGCGCCGACCGGCGTGGTCGACACGGTCAGCGGCGCGGCCAGCGCCTCGGCGCCGCGCTCCCACGGCTCTGTGCGCAGCCGCACCCCGAGCCGGTCCGCCAGCGCCCGCATCTCGGCGGCCCGCTCCGCGCTGCGCACGTAGACCGCGACCTCGCCGGTGCAGATCTCGGCCAGCGCCGCCAGCGCCGAGGAGGCGGTGGCGCCCGCGCCGAGCACGGCGGCGGCCTCCACCTTCTCGATGCCGCGCTCGCGCAGCGCGTTGACCAGGCCGGGGACGTCGGTGTTGTCGCCCCGGCGCGAGCCGTCCGGCCCGAAGACCACGGTGTTGACCGCGTCGACCGAGCGCGCGGTGTCGCCGATCTCGTCCAGCAGCGGCATGATCGCGCGCTTGAGCGGCATGGTGAGGGAGAGCCCGGACCACTCGGCGGCATCGAGGCCCGCGACGAAGCCCGGCAGCGCCGCCTCGTCCACCTCGAACCGGTCGTACCGCCGCTCGGCCATCCCGAGCGCGGCGTACCCGGCGCGGTGCAGCACCGGCGAGAGCGAGTGCGCGATCGGTGACCCCAGCACCGCGGCCCGCAGTTGAGTCGTCACGTCAGTCCCACCGTCCGTGTCGTGTACCGGGCGCCCTGATCAGCGCCGATGCCACGCATGGTACGCACCGCCGGACCCGCCGACCCTCGGCCGTCCGACCCTCGGTCGCCCCGACGGAACGGGCCGCCTCCGGATGGTCACGCCGAGACGGCCACCAACTCGCGGTCACGCCGGACGGTCACGTACCGGTGCTCCAGCCCGGGCGAGCACGCCGGACCGTCACGTGCCGGCGCTCACGCCCGGACGCTCAAGCCCGGACCGTCACTTGCAGACGCCGCGGGTCTTGTCGAACTGCTGGCCGTGCGCCTTGCAGTTCTCCTCGACGTTCTTCTGGTGCTCGGCGAAGGTGACCGCGAAGCGCGTCTCGGTCGGCGACATCGCGTACCAGTAGACCCAGTCGCCCGGCGTCGGGTTGAGCACCGCATTGATCGCGCCGTCGCCCGGATTGGAGATCGGGGTCGGCGGCAGGCCCTTGTTGACGTACGTGTTGTACGGGCTCTTGTTGCCTTCCATCTCCGCGTTGGTGAAGTTGGTGCGGCCGAGCGCGTACTGCAGCGTGGTGTCGAGCTGGAGCCTGCCCTGGGTGGCGGTGGTGTTCAGGCGGTTGTACAGCGCCCGGGCCATCTTGCCGAAGTCCTGGTCGTTGTTGCCCTCGGCCTGGAGGATGCTCGCCTCGATGATGACCTGGTAGCCGGACTTCAGGCCGATCTTCTGTGCGCCCTGGTCGAGGTTCAGCTCCCCGTAGTGCTTCACCGCGTTGGCGACCATCTGCTTGAGCAGCTCCTCGGGCTTCATGCCCTGGCTGATCGAGTACTTGGTCGGGTACAGGAAGCCTTCGATGTTGCCCTGCGCGTAGTCGGGCAGGCCGAGGGTGTTGACCTGGGTCTTGGCGACGTTGGCGGTCGCGCCCGCCTGCAGGCCCAGCTTCTTGTCGATCTTGGTGTAGATGTCGGCGGCCTTCAGGCCCTCGGGGACGACCAGCGCGTTGCCGCCGCCCGAGTCGATCAGGAGCTGCACGGCCGCGGCAGCCGACATCTGGTGGTGCATCGTGTAGAAGCCGGGCTGGATGCCGTTCGACTTGGGGTTCTTCTGATAGGCCGCGACGAAGGCCTTGGTGCTCTTCACGACACCGGAGTTGGCCAGCAGGATGCCGATCGTGGTGCCGTCCGCGCCGTCCTTGACCTCGATGTTCACCGAGCCCGTGCCGGCGCCGACGTAGTCCGGCGGCGGCCCGAAGTGGTCCTGGTAGAAGCCGTAGCCCCACCAGCCCGCGCCGCCGGTCGCGCCGAGCAGCACCAGGGCGACCACCAGGCAGGCGCCGCGGTTGCGGCGGCCGGCCTTCTTGCCCTGCTCCTTGCGCTTGCGCTCGGCGTCGCGGGAGGGGTCCTCCTCGCCGAGGAACGAGTCGTCGTCGGCATCGTCCGCGTACTCGTCGTCGGCGTACTCGTCCTGCGCGTACCCGTCCTCGGCCGCGTGCTCCGCCCACTCCTCGGGCTCGGCCGCGGTGTGGGCACCGTCGGGGTTCTCCAGCGCGGCGGCCTCGGCCTCCCAGTCGATCCCGTCGGGACCGGGGCCGGACGGCCGGGCCTGCCGCGGGGGCGGCACCGGTGCGCCCTGCTGCTGGCGCGGCACCCCGCCGCGCACCGGCGGCATCTGCCCGGTCGCCTGCTGCTGGGCGAACTGCTGCCCGCGCGGCTGCTGGCCCTGCGCCTGGCCCTGCTGCTGGAACTGCTGCTGCGGTTGCTGCCCGAACCCCTGCTGGCCGCCGCGCTGCTGCTGGCCCGGCCCGAACTGCTGCTGCCCCATGTGCTGTTGGGCCATCTGCTGCTGCGGGATCTGCCACGAGCCGGTCTGCTGGGCGTCCTGCTGCCCGTAGCCCTGCTGCTGGGGCGACTGCGGCTGCCGGCCGTAGCCCTGCTGCGGCACCTGCTGCTGCGAGTGTCCGCCGTAGGTCTGCTGGGCCGTCTGCTGCCCGTACCCGGGCTGCGCGTACCCCTGCTGCCCGTATCCCTGCTGGCCGCCGGCCTGCTCCTGCCCCTGCTGCTGGGGGTAGTGCTGCTGGCCCTGCTGCTGCGGATACCCCTGCTGCTGGTAGCCCTGCTGCGGGTAGCCCTGCTGCCCGTACTGCTGCTGCTGGGCGAACCGGCCCTGCGGCACCTGCCAGGAGCCGGTCCGGTCGACGTGCTGCTCAGGCTGCTGCGTCCCGTCGTAGCCGGGGTCGCCCGGGTACCACGGCTGGTCTCCCTGGGGGCGGTAGCCCCCACCCAGATCGGACATCGAACCCCTTAAGCATTCCGCCGCCATCGAACCGGCGTGCTACAGCGTCATTCGGAGGGAGACGTTACCGTACCGTACCCCGGCCCGATCCCCGTACGTACACCGTCAGTGACCACCGCCCGCGGGCGGGGAACTCTGCTGCGCCTGATACGCGTTGAATTCTGCGACGTTCTTCTGCTGCTGCTCGAAACTGTCCGTGAACCTGGTGTCACCGGGACGGACGGTGACGAAGTACAGCCAGTCACCCTCGGCGGGGTCGGCGGCGGCCCGCAGGGCGTCCCGGCCGGGGTTGGCGATCGGCGTCGGCGGCAGGCCGGTGTGCAGGTAGGTGTTGAAGGGCGAGTCCAGCTGGGTGTCGGTGGTCGTGGTCGTCAGCGAGGAGCGGCCGAGCGCGTAGTTGATCGACGAGTCGAGCTGCAGCGGCATGTTCTTGGCGAGCCGGTTGTAGATGACCCGGGCGACCTTCGCCATGTCCTCCGGGTTGTCGGCCTCCCCCTCGACGAGGCTGGCAACGGTGAGGATTCCGTAGGGGGTCTGGGCGAGTGCCGTGGCGGCGCTGTCGAGGCCCGCGGTCCCGTACACCTCGTTGGACTGCTTGACCATCTGCTGGAGCAGGCCGAGTGCCGTGGTCTCACCGGTCACCGGATAGGTGGAGGGGAAGAGGTAGCCCTCGGGGTTGCCCTTGGCGTCGTCCGGCAGGCCGAGGTCGCCGCTGTGCTGCTGCGCCACACCCTTGGTGGTGCCGGGCGCGAGCTTGAGGCGCTGGTCGACGGCGGCGTAGATCTGCTCCGCCCGGCGCCCCTCGGGGATGGTGAGGGCGTTGGCGTTGGCCGGGTCGAGCAGGATGCCGAGCGCCGCGGCCACCGACATCTTCTTCTTCAGGGTGTACGTGCCGGGCTGGATCCGGTTGCCGGCCGGGTGGTTGGCGGCCGCGTCGGTGAAGGCCCGGACGCTCGCCACCACGCCGTCGGCCACCAGGGCCCGGCCGATGTCGGTCAGGCTGGCACCCTGGTCCACCGAGACCTGGACGCTGCCGGCGCCGCCGCCGGTGACGTCGGCGGCGCGCGGCTCGGAGGACGAGGGCCAGAGCAGGACGACGGCCAGCAGCACCATGCAGGCCACCCCCGCGATCGCCGCCACGCTCAGACAGCAGGCGGCCCCCGTGCGGACCTTGCGCGGGTCGGGCGGTTCGACGGCGTACGGCTCCCCCGGCGGACGCCCGTCGGGCTCCTCGGCGGGCGCCCCGAGGTGACCCGGGGTGAGCCCCGGCGACATCCCGGGCGCGGTGTACGGGTCGGTCACGGCGGCCCTCCGTCGGCGGTGTGCCCCACCGGGTGCAGTAGGACGGTCAACGGCAGGGGGGGCCCGGGGGGGGGGGGCCGCACCCGGCCCCCCGGCCAGGGGAAGACAGAGATCGACACACACCACCGCAGAC
>NZ_JBHWBW010000009.1:27344-44438 GCF_042735675.1 Kitasatospora sp. NPDC059571 | reverse complement strand
GCCCCGCCCGGCCCCCCCCCCCCTACGGCCCGCGCCGCCGCGCGGGCCTTCGGCGTGCCACGGGGCGGTGTCCGGCCGGGGTTGACGCCGGGGCGGACGAGAGCGGAGGGTTTCGTTCAGCCCCGCACCCGATCCCGGACAGACCAGGACCCTCCGCATGGACACCCTCACCGACCGGCTCCGCGCCAACCTCGCCGGCCAGCGGCTGCTGACCACCCTCGGCGTGGAGATCGTCGAGCTGGCCCGCGGGCGGGTCGTGCTCGACCTGCCCGTCCGGCCCGAGATCACCCAGCAGAACGGCTTCGTCCACGCCGGCGCGATCAGCACCCTGGCCGATGCCGCGGCCGGCGCCGCCGCGCTCTCCCTGATGCCGGAGGGCAAGGACGTGCTGAGTGTGGAGTTCAAGCTCAACCTGCTCAGCCCCGGCGTCGGCGAGCGCCTGCGGGCCACCGGCACGGTCGTCCGCAGCGGGCGGACCATCACGGTGGTCGGCGCCGAGGTGCGCTCGTACACCGGCGGGGTGCCCGGCAAGGAGGTCGCGCTGATGCAGGGCACGATGATCGCGGTCGAACGGACGGCCTGACGGAGGGTTCCGGTACCGATTCGGGTGGGTTTCGAGACCGTCCTGTCGCCGAACCGGGGCGAGACTGGAGGATCCGCGGGGTAGTCGTCACAGGGAGCGGCCCGCCTCGGCCGCCCGGTACCGCCGGCAGCAAGCACGAAGGACGTGGAGAGATGACCCAGACGGCACCCCGCAGCGCGGCCCCCGCGACGGCCGCCGGCCTCGTCCCCGGCCAGCGCACGCCCGCGGATCCCACCCCGCTGCGCGCCGTGCCCCCGGCCGGCGGGCTGTTCGCGACGGCCCGCCGCGCGTTCGAGGTCGCCCGCGGGCTGCGCTCGCTGCGCCCGGTGACGGCCCGGCCGCAGGAGCCGTACGGCGAGGTGGACGGCCAGTGACCGTCCGGTGCGGCCGTGGGCCCAAGCCGCGCCCCGAGCACGGCACTTGCCGGCCGCACCGGTGAACCGGCGCCACCAGTAGAGATCATGACGGTACGTCATGATCGAACGGTCGGCGATTGACGCGTCCTGCTCACCAAAGGCCGGATCCGTTCACACTTCCGTAGGATCATCACCCTAGAATTCGCCGCGTGACGATGACTCAGTGGTGCGCGGCGGCAGCCGCCGTCCTCGCCGTCCTCGCCGTGACGGCGGCCGCGCGGTACCGCGCCGTCACCGGCACCCTGCGCCGCAGGCTCGCCGATCAGCAGGGCGAACTCGACTCCCTGCGCGGCCTGCTGGACGTCGAACTCGCCCGCCGGGGTGCGGAGACCGCCGCCGTCCAGCACGAGCAGGAGCTCACCGCCGCCACCCAGCGGGCCTTCCTCAGCGTGGCCCGGCGCATCCTCGTGATGGCCCACGACCAGCAGGCCGGGCTCGACGAGATGGAGCGCACCCACGACGACCCGGCGCTGCTGGACGGACTGCTCAAGGCGGACCACGCCGCCGCCCAGCAGGCCCGGCTCGCCCAGACCCTCGCCGTGCTGTGCGGCGCCCGGGCCGGCCGGCACTGGCCCGAGCCGGTGGCGCTGGAGGACGTGGTGCGCGGCGCGCAGTCCCGGATCCTGCCGTTCCAGCGGGTCGTGGTGCGCAGCCGGCTGGAGACCGCCGTGGTCGCCGCCGCCGCGGAGGCGCTGATCCACGCCGTCGCCGAGCTGCTGGACAACGCCACCCGCTACTCGCCGCCCAGCACGCAGGTGTTCGTCACACTGATCCCGGTGCACAACGGCGCGGTCATCGAGATCGACGACGCGGGCGTCGGCATGCCGCCGCAGGCCGTCGAGAAGGCCTCGGCCGCGCTGGCCGGGGGCGGCGGGCTGGAGGTCTCCCGGCTCGGCGAGGTCCCGCAGCTCGGGCTCGCCGCGGTCGGCCGGCTCGCCGAGCAGTACGGCTTCCGGGTCACCCTCAGCTCGGCGCCGTCGCCGTACGGCGGTGTCCGGGTGGTCGTCCTGCTCCCGAACGCCCTGCTCACCGAGCCGCTGCCGACCACGGCCGGCCTGCCGGCCGCAGCCGCCCCCGCGCCCGTGCCCGCGGCGGCGCCCGTCCGGGCCGCGGCCCCCGTCCGGAAGGCGCCGGGCGGCGAGGGCGGCGGGCCGGCCACCGGGACGCTGCCCCGCCGTACCAACCGGCGCCGGGCCGCGGCCGACCGGCCGGCCGAGAAGCCCGCCGCGGACCAGGCCGCCCCGGCCCGCTCGGCGCAGGGGGCGGGGGGGGTGATGGCGCTCTTCCAGTCCGGCACGGCGAGCGGCCGCTCGGCGACCGGGAACCACCAGCTGCCCGACCTCCCGGCCGAGCCCGCCCCCGGGCCGTCCGGGACGCTTCCCGCCTCCCCCCAACAGTCCCAGCGCTCCGGAGACCTCAATGACCACCAATCCTGATCTCGGCTGGCTTCTCACGGACATCCTGACCGTTCCCGAGGTGCAGCACGCCGTCGTGGTGTCCAACGACGGCCTGGAGATCGGCCGCAGCGAACGGATCGGCCGGGACGACGCCGAACGGCTGGCCGCGGCCTGCTCCGGCCTCCAGTCGCTGGCCCGCGGCGTGGCGCAGGGATTCGGCGGCCGGGCCAGCACGACCCGTCAGATCGTGGTCGAGTACGGCGGCGGCTACCTGTTCATCGTGGCCGCGGGCGCCGGGGCGCACCTCGCCGTGGTCACCGGCGAGGCCGTCGACGCCGGCCTGGTCGCGTACCAGATGCAGGTGCTGGTCGAGCGGATCGGCAGCCACCTGACCAGTCCGCCCCGGGTGGAGCAGGCGGCCGGGGACGCGCGATGAGCGGGCCCGTCCGGCCGTACGTGATCACCGGTGGCCGGAGCCGGCCGAGCCGGAACGTCCTCGCGCTGGAGAGCCTGGTGTCGGCCGTCCCGGGGGCCGACACCACCGGGGCCGAACTCAACCGGGAGCACCAGCGGATCGTGGCGCTCTGCGCCCGGCTGCTGTCGATCGCCGAGATCGCCGCCCACCTCCACCTGCCGCTCAGCGTGGTGAAGGTGCTGGTCGGCGACCTCTGGGACGTGGGCGCCGTCCAGGTCCTGCCCCCGGCGACCGCCGTCCACGGGTCGCCGGACCCGACGCAGGCCGGCCGCCTGCCCACCACGCTCCTCGAGGAGGTGCTCGTTGGCCTCCGCCAACTCCGTTGAGCCCGCCTATCTGCCCGCCACCGTGCAGGGCGCCGTCAAGATCCTGGTCACCGGGCCGTTCGGGGTCGGCAAGACCACCCTGGTCGGGTCGCTCAGCGAGATCACCCCGCTGCGCACCGAGGAGACCATGACGGCCGCCGGCGCCGGCATCGACGACCTCACCGGCCGTCCGGACAAGACCACCACCACGGTGGCCCTGGACTTCGGCCGGATCACCATCAGCCCGCAGCTGGCGCTGTACCTCTTCGGGACTCCCGGCCAGCAGCGGTTCTGGCCGCTGTGGGAGGACCTCTCGCGGGGGGCGCTCGGTGCGATCGCCCTGGTGGACACCCGCCGGATCGAGGAGAGCTTCGACGTCCTCGGCCGGCTGGAGGAGCAGAACATCCCGTTCGCGGTCGCGGTGAACGTCTTCCCGGACAGCCCCGAGCACCCCGAGGACGAGCTGCGCACCGCGCTCGACCTGCTGCCGGACGTACCGATCCTGCGCTGCGACGCCCGCGACCGGCGGGCCTCGTACGACCTGCTGATCGACTTCGTCGCCCATCTGCACGCCACCTCCGTCCTGGAGCTCCAGCCATGACCGTCCCCGTGCCGCCGGACCACGCCGCGGCGGGTGGCACCCCGCCGCCCGGGTGCCCGATGCACCACGGCGCAGCGGCGCCGCTGTTCGGCCCGGCCGTCGCCGACGACCCGCACGGGCTGTACGCCCGGCTGCGCGAGAAGCACGGGCCGGTCGCCCCGATCGAGCTGGAGCCGGGGGTCGAGGCGTGGCTGGTGATCGGCTACGCCGAGCTGCTCGAACTCACCCGGAACGAGCAGTTGTTCTCCAAGGACTCGCGCCGCTGGCGGGTGCCCGCCGAGGGCCGGCTCGCGGCGGACTCCCGACTGCTGCCGATGACCGCCTGGCGGCCCACCCTGCTCAACCTGGACGGCGCCGAGCACCAGCGGCTGCGCGAGGCTGTCGCCGACACGCTCGGCCGGATCGACCACCGGCAGCTGCGGGCGGCCACCGAGGAGGCCGCCAACTCGCTGATCGACGGCTGGGGTCCGGACGGCACCGCCGACCTGATCGCCCAGTACGCGCGCCGGCTCCCGCTGCTGGTGTTCACCCGGCTGCTCGGCCTGCCCGCCGAGGCCGGTCCCCACCTCATCGAGCTGATCAGCCACTTCGTGGACTCCAGCGAGAAGTCGGTGCGGGCCAACGCCGAGTTCCAGGCGATCCTGGTCGACCTCGTCCGGCAGCGGCGCGAGCGGCCCGGCGCCGACCTGACCTCGTGGCTGCTGGCCCACCCGGCCGGACTGAGCGACGAGGAGGCGGTGCACCACCTGGTGGTGATCCTGGTCGCGGGCAACGAGACCACCATCAACTGGACGGGCAACACCCTGCGGCTGCTGCTCACCGACCGGCGCTTCCGGGCCACCCTGACCGGCGGCCGGCTCAGCGTCTCCGACGCCCTCGACGAGGTGCTCTGGCGCGACCCGCCGACGCAGAACTTCCCCGGCCGGTGGGCGACCTCGGACACCGTGCTCGGCGGCCAGTACATCAGCGCGGGGGACATGCTGGTGCTCGGCCTCGCGGGCGCCAACGCCGACCCCGCGGTGCAGGGCGCGGAGGGCATCGGGGGCAACCGGGCGCACCTGGCCTGGGGTGCGGGCCGGCACGTCTGCCCGGCCCAGCACCCGGCGCGGCTGATCGTCGAGACCGCGGTGGAGACCCTGCTGCACCGCCTGCCCGACCTCCAGCTGGCCGTCCCCGCGGGCGAGTTGGCCTGGCGACCGTCGCCGTGGTCGCGCGCCCTGGTGGACCTGCCGGTGCTGTACAGCGCCTTCACCCCGCCCCGCCCCGCCGCCCAGGAAAGGCCGACATGGACACCGCCGACCGCCCCGCTCCCCTCCGACTCGACCCCTTCGGGCGCGACCAGCACGCCGAGAACGCCCGGCTCCGGGCGGCCGGGCCTGCGGTCCCTGTGGAACTCCCTGGCGGGGTGGTGGTCTGGGCGGTAACCCACCACGACACCCTGCAGCAGCTGCTCGCGGACCCGCGGGTCGGCAAGGACGCCCGGCTCTGGACGACCTTCCGCGAGGGCCGGCTGCCCAAGGGCTGGCCGCTGCTGAACTTCGTCACCGTGCCGGGCATGGTGACCGCCGACGGCGCCGACCACCGGCGGCTGCGCGGCCTGGTCACCCAGGCCTTCACGCCGCGCCGGATCGCCGAGCTCGCCCCCGCGATCGAGGCCCGCACCGAGCGACTGCTGGACGGGCTCGCCGGTCTGAGCGGTGAGTTCGACCTGCGGGAGCACTTCGCCTACCCGCTGCCCATGCAGGTGATCGGCGAACTGCTCGGTCTGGCGCACGACCAGCAGGACGAGCTGCACGAGCTGTCGGACACCCTGGTCAGCAGCTCGGCGACGCCGGAGGCCGCGATCGCCGCCCAGCAGGGCCTGTTCGCGCTGCTCGGCAAGGTGGTGGCCGCCAAGCGGGAGTCCCCGGGCGACGACCTGACGACCGATCTGATCGCGGCCCGGGAGGAGACCGACCGGCTCTCCGAGCAGGAGCTGGTGGGCACCCTGCTGCTGATGCTGGTGGCCGGCCACGAGACCACGCTCAACCTGATCACCAATGCCGTCCGGGCGCTGCTCGCGCACCCGGAGCAGCTGCGGCTGGTGCTGGCCGGCGAGGTGCCGTGGTCCGCGGTGGTGGAGGAGACCCTGCGCTACGACTCGCCGGTCGGGCAGTTCCCGCTGCGGTACGCGGTCGAGGACATCCCGGTCGGCGATGTGGTGATCCCCCGCGGTGAGGCCCTGCTGGCCTCGTACGCGGCGGCCGGGCGGGACGGGTCGCACTACCCGGACGCGGACCGCTTCGACGTGACCCGCCGGCCGGTGAAGCACCTGTCGCTGGGGCACGGCCCGCACTTCTGCCTGGGCGCGGGCCTGGCCCGGCTGGAGGCGGAGACGGCGCTGCGGGGCCTGTTCGGGCGATTCCCGACGCTGGCGGCCGTGGACGGCCCGGCGCCGGAGCCGATCGCCTCGTTCGTCAGCAACAGCGTGCGGACGCTGCCGGTGCGGATCGGCTGACCGTCCGCGCGCACGGGTCGCCCCGGCCGGTCAGGCCGGGGTGATCCGGCCGTGCACCAGGCGCACCAGCGCGGCGTGCACGTCGTCGAGGCTGCGCTCGGGCTGGAAGGCCAGCCAGTCCAGCGCCACCACCAGCACCATGCCGAAGAGCGCCGAGGCGGTCAGCTGGGTGTCCAGGTCGGCGGAGAGCTGTCCGTCCCGGACGGCCTCGTCGAGCACGTCGGCGACGACCGCGACGGCGCCGTCACGCATGATCCGCAGCGAGTCGTGCCACGTCCGGTTGGTCCGCCAGGTCTCGGCGACGAACAGCTGCGCGAAGGACGGGTAGTCGGCGATGAAGACCAGGCCGGCCCGGATCATCGCGTCCACGCCCTCGATCGGCGGCCGGCCTGCGGCCGCCTGCTGCAGCGAGTCGGTGAGCAGCCCGGTGCCGTGCCGCAGCAGGCCCTCGAAGAGCTCGGTCTTGCTGGCGAAGTTGTAGTAGACGGTGCCCTTGGCGACCTGCGCCCGCTCGGCGATCTCGTCCACGGTGGTCGCCGAGAACCCCTGTTCGGCGATGAGGGTGACGGCGGCCTCGTACAGCTTCTGCCGGGTCGCGCTGCGGCGAGTGCTCATGTGGTGCTTCCGGGGTGGGGTGGGAGGCGGCGGGGCCCGGTGGGCGGGAGAGGAGGGTACGGGGGAGAACGAGTCCGGGCGCGCGGATCGTACCGCGCGCCCGGTCGGGGGGTCGTGCCGGAATCTCAGAGCGAGAGCTCCGGGTGCAGCCGGGACATCGTCCACACCTGCCGGCCGCGGGCGCAGAGCGCGGTCAGCGCGAGGGCGCCCGCCCAGAAGGCGGCCAGCACCGCGCAGCCGGTCCACACCGCGCCGAGGTCGCCGCCGCTGATCAGCCGGCGGAGCCCCGCGACCACGTAGGTCATCGGCAGGTACGGGTGGATCGCGTTGAAGAAGCCGGGGCTGGTCTCCACCGGGTAGGTGCCGCCGGCGGAGGTGAGCTGGAGCATCAGCAGCGCCAGGGCGAGCAGTCGTCCGGCCGGGCCGAAGCGGGCGTTCAGCCACTGCATCACCGCGGTGAAGCAGAGCACCGTGAGGGCGAGGTACCCGATGACGCCGGCGGTGCGCTCCATCTGCAGGCCGAGGCCCCAGTGCAGGACGGCGAGCAGAGCGGCGGCCTGGGCGAGGCCGATCGCGGCGGCCGGCAGCCAGCCGGCCAGGGCGGCCCGCCGGGCGGGTGCGTTGGCGGCCAGGGCGCGGGCCGAGAGCGGGCGCAGCAGCATGTAGGCGACCATCGCGCCGACCCACAGGGCGAGCGGGATGAAGTACGGGGCGAAGCCCGTCCCGTAGTTGGGGGCCTTGTGGAGTTCCTGGCGGGCGAGCGCGACCGGGTTGCTCATCGCGTCGGCGCGGGCCGCGCGCTGGGCGTCGGTGTAGTCCGGGATCTGTCCGACGCCGTCCTGGAGGCCGGCGGCGAGCCGGTGGCTGCCGTCGGCGAGGGTGCCGAGGCCGTCGGCGAGCCGGCCGTTGCTGTCGGCGAGGCGGCCGGTGGCGTCGTCGAGGTCGCGCATGCCGTCGGAGAGCCGGTAGAGGCCGCCGGAGAGGGTGTGCGCGCCGTCGTCGAGCCGGCCGATGCCGCTGTCGACGGTCCGGATGCCGGCCAGTGCGTCGGCGGTGCCCTGGCGCAGGCGGGTGGCGCCGTCGGCGACCTGGCGGGCGCCGGCGTCGAGCCGGTGGATCTGGGCGACCTTCGCGTCGAAGTCGTCGGCGAGGCCGTCGGCGGCCAGCTGCCGGGCGAGCTTCTCCACGGTGGCCGCGTCCTGCGCCCAGCCGTCCAGCGAGGGCACGGCCTGCTGGACGACGGCGTCCACCCGTTCGGCGACGTCGACGAGCCGGTGGGCGAGCCCGGTCAGCCGGGCGTCCAGCGCGCACTGTGCGGCGGTGGTGCCGGGGCCGGGCGTGCCGCCGGGGCACTGCTGGGCGTACGCGGCGTCGGCCTGGGCGGCGAGGGCGCGGGCGTCGGCGACGTTCTGGGCGGAGCGGGCGGGGAGGTCCTTGAGACCGAGCGAGACCTGGTGGGCGGCGTCGGCGGTGAGCCGGGCGGCGGCCTGGATCTGGTCGGCGTACCTGTGGAGCAGCGGGGAGAGGTCCCGGGCGAGCGGGTCGACCTGGTCGGTGATCTGCCGGGTGCCGTCGGCGACCTGCTGGGCCCCGGTGGCGAGCCTGGCCATGTTGCCGTCGATGGCGGCGAGGCCGGCGCTCAGGTTGCCGGTGCCCTGCTTGGCGCGGTCGAGGCCGGCGGCCAGGTCGGCGGCGCCGGAGCCGGCCCGGGCGGCGCCGGGGGTGAGGCGGTCGGCGCCGTTCTTGAGGGCGGCGGAGCCGTCGGCGATCCGGGCGGAGCCGTCGCGGGCCCGGCCCGCGGCCGCGTCGAGCCGGCCGGCGCCGTCGGCCGCCTGGGCGGTGCGGTCGTGCAGGTCGGAGAAGCCGAGCAGGATCCGGTCGTAGAAGCCGGCCGAGGCCTTGGCCGAGGCGGCCGCCCGGACCTCGCTGAACACGCTGCGGGAGATCGAGCCGACGATGTAGTTGTCGGAGTCGTTGGTGCGCACCTGGAGGGTGCCGGGTGCGGGGTGGTCGCCGTTGCTGCCGGCGATGTTGCCGCTGAAGTCGGCGGGAATGGTCAGGGTGAGGTAGTAGCGGCCGGAGGCGAGGCCCTTGGCGGCGTCGTCGGCACTGGTCTCCTGCCAGCCGAAGGTGCGGCTCTGCCGGAGCTTCGCGGCGAGGTCGTGTCCGGCGTCGACGGTGCGGCCCTGCACGGTGACCGGGCGGTCCTCGACGACCAGGGCGACGGGCAGCCTGTCGAGCCGCCCGTACGGGTCCCAGAACGACCAGAGGTAGAGGGCGCCGTAGAGCAGCGGCAGGAGCAGCAGGGCGGCCATCGCGGCACGCGGCAGGCGGCCGCGGGCGAACCGGCCGATCTCGAGGCGGGCCAGGCTAAGCGCGCGCATCGGCGGTCTCCTCGTCCTCGGCGCGGTCGGTCTCGGGGGTGTTCTGCGGCGCGGCTCCGGCCGCGGGTGCGTCCTGCGGCTCGGGTGCGTCCTGCGGCTCGGGTGCGTCCTGCGGCGGCGCTTCGGCCGCGGGGCGTTCGGCGACGGCGTCCAGCCGCACCGTCAGGTCGGCGGGCTCCGCCGCGCCGGCGCCGGTGGTGGCGGCCAGCACGGTGATGCCGGTGGCGGCGACGGCGCGCAGCACCTGCCAGGCGGCGGCGCGGTCCTCGTCGCCGAGGCGCTCGCCGACGTCGTCCGCGCAGACCAGCCGGGGTGCGCCGAGCAGGGCGAGTGCGGTGCCCAGCCGGAAGCGGTCGAGTTCCCCGAGGTCGCGGACGGGGATGCGGAGGTCGTCGAGCGCGAGGCCGGCGGTGGCGAGCGCCGCCGCGGTCCGGGCCTCGACGGCGCGGCGGGAGCTGCGGGCGAACGGGCGGGCGTGCAGCAGGTGGCGTTCGCGCAGGTGGGCGGCGACGCTGAGGGCCGGGTCGGGCTGGTTCACCCCGGGCACCGGGCCGAGTGCGGCGATCCTGCGCACCTTGGCGGCCCCGGCGGGCAGGGCGAGGCCGGCCACCGCGGCGGTGCCGGCGGTGGGGCGCATGCGGCCGGCCAGAGTGAGCAGAAGGGCGGTGCGGCCCGATCCGGCCGGGCCGGTCAGCGCGACCAGGCTGCCCGGTTCGGCCGTGAACCCCACGTCCCGGTAGACCCAGCCGCGCGGGCCGCGCAGTGCCAGCGCGTCCGCGGTGACCGCGGCGCCGCTCTGCCGGTCGGCCATGATGTCCTCCCCCGATTTTGAACTGACCAGTCAGTCTAAATTCTAAGGGCGGCACGGCGGGCTCCCGTCCACCGGCGGTGTGACATGGGTTACCCGCGGGCCTGCGGGCCCGGCCCGGGCGGGAGGAGACGGACTGTCAGTGCATGCCGGAAGAATGCCGTGATGACTGATCCACGACCCGCGATCGCGGGCTACTGGGACGCCGCGGCCCCCTCCTTCGACGACGAGCCCGACCACGGACTGCGGGCGGAATGCACCCGCGCCGCCTGGGCCCGCCGGATCGCCGACTGGGTGCCGCCCGGCCCGCTGGACGTCCTCGACGCCGGCTGCGGCACCGGCTCGCTCACCCTGCTGCTGGCCCGCGCGGGCCACCGGGTCACCGGAGTCGACCTGGCGCCGCGCATGGTCGAGCAGGCCCGGGCGAAGCTCGCCGCGGCCGGCCTGTCGGCCCGGCTGCTGACCGGCGACGCGGCCGAACCGCCCGTCGGTGAGGGACGGTTCGACGTGGTGCTGGCCCGCCACCTGCTCTGGACGCTGCCCGACCCGGGCGCCGCCCTGGACGCCTGGCTGGCCCGGCTGCGGCCGGGCGGCCGACTGGTCCTGGTGGAGGGCCGCTGGCGCGAGTCCGGCGGCGGCACGCCGTACGTCGCGGGGGCCGAACGGCTGCCATGGCACGGCGGGGTGGGGGCGGACACGCTGGCGGCGCACCTGCGCCCGCTCGTCGCCGACCTCCGGATCGAGCCGCTGGACGGGGACCCCGACCTGTGGGGGCGCCCGGTCGACGACGAGCGGTACGCGGTGGTGGCCCGGGTGTGACCGCCGGGCCCCGCCGGCGGGTCAGGCCTGCCGGGGCGCGGGGCTCAGCCGGGAGGTGATGGCGATCCGGTTCCACGAGTTGATCGCGATGATCAGCGCGATCAGCTGGGCCAGCTCCTGCTGCTCGAACTGCTTGGCCGCCTCGTCGTAGACCGCGTCCGGCACGTGGCCGTCGGTGACCAGGGTGACCGCCTCGGTCAGCGCCAGGGCGGCCCGCTCCCGCGCGGTGTACCAGGGCGCCTCGCGCCAGGCCGGCAGGGCGTACAGGCGGTGCTCCTGCTCGCCCTGCTTCCGGGCGTCGGTGGTGTGCATGTCCAGGCAGAACGCGCAGCCGTTCAGGGCGGACGCGTGGATCCGCACCAGCTCGGCGAGGACCGGGTCGAGACCGGTGCGGGCCGCCCGGTCGAGCTCGACCATCTTGCGGTAGAACTCGGCGGCCTGCTCGGGGAGCGAGATGCGCTGGACGGGGGCGGGCACGTACGCGGTGTGATTCGTCGTCATGTCTCCACCCTAGGGACACAATGGCCCGCGCCTGTGGTTCATTTGCGGCATGGAATCATGGGCCACTTTCGGCGGCGACCTGCACCTCGACCTGACCGCCGGACGGGCCCGCGGGCTCGGCCTGCGCGCCGCGTTGGAGGACGCGCTGCGCGGGGCCGTCCGCACCGGACGGCTGCCCGCCGGCACCCGGCTGCCGTCCTCCCGGGAGCTCTCCCGCGACCTCGGTATCGCCCGGAACACCGTCGCCGAGGCCTACTCCCAGCTGTCCGCCGAGGGCTGGCTGGCCTCCCGGCAGGGCTCCGGCACGGTGGTCGCCGAACGCGGCACGCCCACCGCGCCCGGCCCGGCCGCCCTGCCGCCGCGCACCCCCGCCGTACGCCACGACCTGATGCCCGGCCGCCCGGACCTCTCCCGCTTCCCCCGCTCGGCCTGGCTCGCCGCCGCCCGCCGGGCGCTGGCCACCGCGCCGCACGAGGCGTTCGGCTACACCGATCCGCGCGGCCGGATCGAGCTGCGCCGCGCGCTGGCCGGCTACCTGGCCCGGGTCCGCGGCGTGCGCACCGACCCGGAGCGGCTGCTGGTCTGCGCCGGCTACACCCAGGGCCTGGGCCTGCTCTGCGAGGTGCTGCGCGAGCAGGGCGCGGCCACCGTCGCGGTCGAGGAGTTCGGACTGCCGCCGCAGCAGGAGGTGATCACCGCAAAGGGGCTGGCCACCGTGCCGCTGCCGCTGGACGCCGCCGGCGCCCGCACCGACCTGCTGGCCGGCACCGGGGCCGGCGCCGCGGTGCTCACCCCGGCCCACCAGTTCCCGACCGGGGTGCCGCTGCGGGCCGGGCGCCGCGCGGCCGCGGTGGCCTGGGCCAGGGAGGCCGGCGCCCTGCTCGTCGAGGACGACTACGACGGCGAGTTCCGCTACGACCGCCAGCCGGTGGGCGCGATGCAGGCCCTCGACCCGGAGCGGGTGGTGTACGCGGGCACCGCCTCCAAGAGCCTCGCGCCCGGCCTGCGGCTGGGCTGGCTCGCACTGCCCGCCGACCTGGTCGGGCCGGTCGTCCGGCGCAAGGAGCTCGCCGACGGGCAGTGCGGGGTGGTGGACCAGCTGACCCTGGCCGAACTGATCGCCTCCGGCGCGTACGACCGGCACGTGCGGCGCAGCCGGCTGCAGTACCGGCGGCGCCGGGACCGGCTGGTCGAGGTGCTGGCGCAGCGGGCGCCGGAGGTCCGGGTGACCGGGATGGCGGCGGGCCTGCACGCGGTGCTCGAACTGCCGCCGGGCTCCCTCGGCGAGGACGAGCTGCTGCGCCACGCGCAGTGGCTCGGCCTGTCGCTGAACACCCTGGGCTGGTGCCGCACGCCGTCCGACCGACCGCCCGCGGACCGCCCGCCGACCCTGGTGATCGGCTACGGCACCCCGCCCGACCACCTCTTCGAGGCGGCGCTGGAGGCGCTCTGCACCCTCGTCCGGCTATAGCGCCTGGCGTTCCCGGCTCAGCCGTTCTTCCGGGCGCCGATCTCGAAGAGCAGGATCACGAATCCGGCGAAGGCGTGGGTGGCGACCATGTAGATCGCGGCGCGGATCCAGACCCGGCGGTCGGTGCGCCGTCCGGCGTCGGTGGTGGGCTTGGCCATGTCGGTCCTCCGTGAGTGGCTGGGATCAGATCCGCGGCGAGTCGCCGAGGCAGAGGTCGCCGCCGGGGCTCTGCAGCAGGGTGTGCAGGAAGAGCAGCTCGACCCCGGCGGGCGATTCGGCGGCGATGCAGTGCGGGGTGAGCGAGTCGAAGTGGGCGCTGTCGCCCGGCTCCAGCAGGTGGGTGCGCTCGCCGAGGGTGAGCCGCAGCCGCCCGCGCAGCACGTACAGCCACTCCTCGCCGGGGTGGACCCGGACGACCGCGTCCTGCACGCTCGGCGGCACCTGGACCCGCAGGGCCTGCATCGCGCGGCCCTGGGCCCCGGCCCGCCGGTAGCCCCAGCCGCCGGCCCGCCCCGGCTCGATGGCGCCGCCGCGGACCACCGGGTCCGGCTCCCCCGCCTGCTCGCCGAGCAGGCCGGAGACCGTGGTGCCGTACGCGCGGGCCAGGCCGAGCAGCACCGGCAGCGAGGGCTGCCGCTGCCCGGTCTCCAGCCGCGACAGATAGGCTGGGGAGAGGCCGACCCGGGCCGCGGCGCCCTCGAGCGTGAGCCGCCCGGCCAGCCGGTGGTCGCGCAGGCGGGCCGCGAGACCCGCCACCTCCTGGTCGTCGTTCATACGGCCAGTGCACACCCGCAGTGCCTGACGGGCAAGAAAATTGCCCGGGAGGCAAACTGCGCGGGCCTGACCGGCGGCGCGCTACGGCCGCGGGATGTTCCGCAGGTTGGAGCGGGCCAGGTCGATCATCTTCCCCACCCCGCCGGAGAGCACCGTCCGTCCGGCGGCCAGCGCCAGGCCCTTCACCTGGGCGGCGGTGATGTGCGGCGGGACGGCGAGCGCGTTGGGGTCGGTGACGACGTCGACCAGGGCGGGCCCCGGCCGCTCCAGCGCCTCGACGAGGACGTCGCGGACCTTGGCCGGGTCGGTGACCCGCTTGGCCGGGATGCCGGCCGCCCGGGCGATGGCTGCGTAGTCGACGTCGCCGTTGTCGATCCCCCACTCGGGGTAGCCGCTGACCAGCATCTCCAGCTTGATCATGCCGAGCGCGCCGTTGTTGAAGACCACCGTCTTCACCGGCAGCCGGTGCTTGGCGACGGTGAGCAGTTCGCCGAGCAGCATGCCGAGTCCGCCGTCGCCCGACATCGAGACGACCTGCCGCCCCGGGAAGGCCAGCTGGGCACCGATCGCGTGCGGCAGGGCGTTCGCCATCGAGCCGTGCAGGAACGAGCCGATCACCCGGCGGCGCCCGTTAGGGGTGAGGTAGCGGGCCGCCCAGACGTTGCACATGCCGGTGTCCACGGTGAACACCGCGTCGTCCGCGGCCACCTCGTCGAGCACCGCGGCGACGTACTCCGGGTGGACGGGCGTGTGCCTCTCGATGTCCCGGGTGTAGGCGCCGACCACGTTCTCCAGCGCCCGGGCGTGCCGGGCCAGCATGCCGTCGAGGAAGCCGCGGTCGGTCCGCTGGGCGAGCAGCGGGAGCACCGCGCGCAGCGTGGCCGACACATCGCCGTGGACGGCGAGTTCGAGCGGGACGCGCCGCCCGAGCCGGGTCGCGTCGTGGTCCACCTGGATCACCCGGCGCTGCGGCAGGAACGAGTCGTACGGGAAGTCGGTGCCGAGCAGCAGCACCAGGTCCGCCTCGTGCAGGGCCTCGTGGCAGGCGCCGTAGCCGAGCAGGCCGCTCATTCCGACGTCGAACGGATTGTCGAACTGGATGTGCTCCTTGCCCCGCAGCGAGTGGCCGACCGGTGCGTAGACGGTGGCCGCGAGCTTCATCACCTCCTCGTGGGCGCCGCGCGCCCCGGCACCGCAGAACAGCGCGACCGTGCCCGCCCCGTCCAGCGCCTCGGCGAGTGCCCGGACCTGGCCCCAGGGCGGCGCGGCCACCGCCTGCTCGGTGAGGAAATGGCTGCTGCCGGTCGGCCCGGCGGCGGGCAGCGCGGCGACGTCGCCGGGGAAGACCAGCACCGAGACCCCGGGGGCGCCGAGCGCGTGCTGCACGGCGACCCGCAGCAGGCGCGGCAGCTGGGCCGGGGTGGAGACCATCTCGCAGAAGGACGAGCAGTCGGTGAACACCCGCTCGGGATGGGTCTCCTGGAAGAACCCGGTGCCGATCTGGCCGGACGGGATGTGCGAGGCCAGCGCCAGCACCGGTACGCCGCTGCGCTGGGCGTCGTACAGACCCTGGATCAGATGGGTGTTGCCGGGACCGCAGGAGCCGGCGCAGACCGCGAGCCGGCCGGTGAGCTCGGCCTCCGCCGCGGCGGCGAAGGCGCCGGCCTCCTCGTTGCGGACGTGCACCCAGGAGATGCCCTCGGCCCGCCGGACGGCGTCCACGACCGGGTTCAGGCTGTCGCCGACGACGCCGTACACGCGCTCGACGCCGGCCTGGCTCAGCACCTCGACCATCTGCTCGGCCACACTGCCCACCGGACACCCGCCTCTCGCCCTCCGGTCGCACGACCTCACCACCGTGCGACGGCGCCCCGGCCGGGGCACCCGGGAGGCGGCGAACGGGTGAGGGCCCGCCCGCGGTGCGCGGACGGGCCCCCTGGGGGACGGTCAGCCCTGGAAGGCGGCGGTCCCGTTCGGCGTACCGAGACCGGTCGGGCCGTCGTAGCCGGCGCCGGCGGTGCACAGGTAGGACGGCGAGCAGCTGCCGTTGGAGCCGCTGGTGACGTCGTTGAGCGAGGTGGTGTGCGCGTACGCGAAGGACGCCGGGACGGAGCCGGCCGACGGGGTGCCGCCGAGCGCGTACACGCCTGCGATGATCGGCGCGGCGGCGCTCGTCCCGCCGTAGACGGCCCAGCCGCTGCCGCCGTAGGTCTGGTAGACGGCCACGCCGGTGGCGGGGTCGGCGACCGCGGAGACGTCGGCGACGGTGCGCTTGGCGCAGCCGGTGTCCTTCTGCCAGGACGGCTTCGCGTCGTAGGCGGAGCAGCCGGAGCCGGTGCCCTCGGTGGAGCTGGTCAGCCAGACCGACTCGCTCCAGCCGCGGGCGCTGGAGTCGCGCTTGAGCGCGGTGCCGCCGACCGCGGTGACGTACCGGGAGGAGGCCGGGTACTGCGCGCCGTAGGCGGAGTCGCCGGAGGAGACGGTGATGGCGACGCCGGGGTGGTTGAAGTAGCTGCTGTCGTAGGAGGTGTCCAGGGAGGACTCGCCGCCGCCGTAGCTGTTGGAGACGAACTTGGCGCCGAGGCTGACCGCGGTGTTCACCGAGGTGCCGAGGTTGGCCATGGTGGCGCTGGTGGCCTCCACCAGGATGATCTTGGCGTTGGGGGCGATCGCGGAGACCATGTCGAGGTCGAGCGATATCTCGCCGGCCCAGCCGCTGTTGGCACGCGGGTACTTGGTGCCGCCGGTCTGGTTGACCTTCTTGAAGCAGCCGTTCGCCGTGGTGCAGGACGGGAGCCCGAACTGGCTGCGGTAGGCCGCCATGTCGCTCTCGGCGCTGGGGTCGTCGTACGCGTCGACGATGGCGATCGTCATGCCGGCGCCGCCGCCCGAGGGCAGGTTGTAGGCGCTCAGCAGGTCGCTCGGGCCGAAGCCGGCGGGGGTGGCGTTCGGCGTGACGGCCTGCGTGCCGCTGACGACCTTCAGCGCGTGGCAGGCCATGGTGTCGCCCTTGCCCAAGGTGTCGCAGGCGCGCACCCAGGACGTTCCGCCCTTGGTGTGGACCTGCGGGCCGGCCGCGGCGCCGGCGGGGGCGGCGGTGGCGAGGCCGGAGAGGGCGAGCGCCGCGGAGCCCGCGAGGGCGAGCGCGGTGCGGCGGGCGACTGCGGTGGGGGTACGCAAGGAGAGCCTCCTGTGGCTGGGTAAACCGGGGGCCGTGCGTGCCGAGTCGGTGCGGACGGGTGGGTCCGCGACGTCCGGGCATGCGGGAGCTGCGGGTCGGTCGGGAACCGCCGCTCGCGCTGTGGGGGTGATCCGGAGGAACTGCCGCCTGAGGCTAGTGAGCCGTGTCCATGTCGAACAACGGTGCGTCGACAAATTGAACCGGCCCTTTACCGTCGGGTGGGGCCGGGAAAAGGGCCGGGGCCAGAGCCCCCAAAACCGTCCCGGG
>NZ_JBHWBW010000009.1:23863-27334 GCF_042735675.1 Kitasatospora sp. NPDC059571 | reverse complement strand
CCGCCGCCGCGGCGGTGGGGGTGACCCGTACAAACTCCCCCGCGCGTCTTGAGCCCCGGGACCATGTCCAACACCGGGGCGTCCAAAAATTCACCCCGCCTTTTCCGTGCGTTGGGGCAGGTTAACGGGCCGGTGGCCTGACCCCGGATCAGCGTCCGGGGTGACGGAGGGTCATTCCGCGGCGAGATGGTCGATCTGGGCGGCGTGGACGCCCGCCTGCGGGTGGCGGCGGCCGGGTTCGCGCCCGGGCGGCTGGATGCACCGCTCGGCCGGCGCCTCGGCGGTCGTGGTCGGCCGGCGGACGGGCGCACCCGACTCCACCGTCAGCTCCTCGCCGTCGTGCACGACGGTCAGGACCTTGCCCCGGCGCAGCGTGTACGTGGTGGCGGCATGGGTGATCTCCACCCGCAGCAGCATGTCGCGGATCTTCAGGGAGAACGCCAGGCGGCGCAGCCCGGAGGGCAGCCGCGGGCGGAACGACAGCTTGCCTTGCCGGTCCCGCAGCCCGCCGAACCCGGCGACCACCGCGATGCAGGCCCCGGCCAGCGAGGCCATGTGCAGGCCGTCGCGGGTGTTCCCGCCGAGGTCGTGCAGGTCCATCAGGGCGGCCTCGGCCGTGTAGTCGTACGCCAGGTCGAGCTGGCCGACCTCGGCGGCGATCACCGCCTGGGTGCACGCGGACAGCGAGGAGTCCCGGACGGTCAGCCGCTCGTAGTAGGCGAAGTTGCGCGCCTTCTGCTCGTCGGTGAAGGCGTCGCCGCGGACCTGCATGGCCAGCACCAGGTCGGCCTGCTTGACCACCTGCTTGCGGTACAGGTCGAAGTACGGGTAGTGCAGCAGCAGCGGGTAGTTGTCGGCCGGGGTGTTGTCGAAGTCCCAGAGCTGGTGGTCGGTGAAGCCGTCGGCCTGCGGGTGGACGCCGAGGTTCTCGTCGTAGGGGATGAACATCGCGGCGGCGGCGTCCCGCCAGGCGGCGGCCTCCTCGGTGTCGACGCCGAGCGTGGCGGCCTCCTGCGGGTGCCGGGTCGCGGCCTCCGCGGCGGCGAGCAGGTTCGCCTGCGCCATCAGGTTGGTGTACACGTTGTTGTCCGCGACGGCGCTGTACTCGTCGGGCCCGGTGACGCCCTCGATGCGGAACCGGCCGACCGCGTCGTGGTGGCCGAGCGAGCGCCACATCCGGGCGGTCTCCACGAGCAGTTCGAGGCCCCAGGTGCGTTCGAACTCCTCGTCCCCGGTGGCGTGGACGTAGCGGACCACGGCGGCGGCGATGTCCGCGCCGATGTGGAACGCCGCGGTGCCCGCCGGCCAGTAGCCCGAGCACTCCTCGCCGCGGATCGTCCGCCAGGGGAACACCGCTCCGGCGAGGCCGAGTTGGGCGGCCCGGTCGCGGGCCATCGGCAGCGTGGTGTGCCGCCAGCGCAGCGCCTGGTCGACCGCGGCCGGCAGGCAGTAGGTGAGCACCGGCAGCACGAAGGTCTCGGTGTCCCAGAAGCTGTGGCCGTCGTAGCCGGGCCCGGTCAGCCCCTTGGCCGGGATGGCCCGCTCCTCGCTGCGGGCGCCCGCCTGCAGGACGTGGAACAGGGCGAACCGGACGGCCTGCTGCAGCTCGACGTCGCCCTCCACCTCGACGTCGCTGCCCGCCCAGAAGTCGGACAGGAACTCCTTCTGCTCGGCCACCAGGCCGTCCCAGCCGGTGTACCGGGCCGCGGTCAGCGCGGCCTCCACCTGGTCGCGCACGGCCGGCAGCGAGCGGGTCGCCGACCAGCCGTACGCGATGAACTTCACCATCCGCAGCCGCTCGCCGGGGCGCAGCACGGTGGTGACGCTGATCCGGCACTGCTGCTCGGAGGACTCCGCGGTCGCCTCGAAGCGGTCCGGGCCCTCGATGAGGTGGTCCATGCCGGCGGCGACCCGCAGGGCGCTGTAGCGGGTGCGGTGCACCAGCACCGCCTTGGTGCCGGCCGCCTCGTGCGCCTCCGGGAGCAGCGGTGCCTCCAGCACGGCGGCGGCCCGCGGGTCGCGCTCGCCGTCCGGCAGCTGCTCGTTGGCGACCAGCTCGGACTGGAGCACGATCCGCACCGGCCCGTCGACCGCCTCGACGGTGTAGTCGACGGCGGCGATCGCCCGCTGGGTGAGCGAGACCAGCCGGGCGGAGGAGACCCGGACGGTGCGCCCGGCGGGCGAGGTCCACTCGGCCTCGCGCTTCAGCAGCCCGTCGCGGAAGTCCAGCGACCTCTGGTGGTTGCGCAGGTCGCCGTAGCGCAGGTCGAACGGCTCGTCGTCGACCAGCAGCCGGATGATCTTGCCGTTGGTGACGTTGATGACGCTCTGGCCCGACTCCGGGTAGCCGTAGCCGCTCTCCGCGTACGGCAGCGGACGCAGCTCGAAGACGCCGTTCAGGTAGGTGCCCGGCAGGCCGTGCGGCTCGCCCTCGTCGAGGTTGGCGCGCAGCCCGATGTGGCCGTTGGAGAGGGCGAAGACGGACTCGGCCCGGGCCAGGCCGGACAGGTCGAGGCCGTGCTCGACGACCCCCCACGGGTCGATGACGAACGCGTCGTCGGTGCTCACCGCCCCTCCCCGGGGATCAGCTCGGCGAGGTCGCGGACGACCAGGTCGGCACCGTGCGCGCGCAGTTCGTCGGCCTGCCCGGTGCGGTCCACGCCGACGACCGTGCCGAAGCCGCCGGCCCGGCCGGAGGCGACGCCCGCCAGTGCGTCCTCGAAGACTGCGGCGTGCTCCGGCGCGGTACCGAGCTCCCGCGCCGCGGCGAGGTAGGTGTCCGGGGCCGGTTTGCCGGCGAGGTGCTCGCGGTGCGCGACCACGCCGTCCACCACCACGTCGAACAGCCCGTCGATGCCGGCGGCGCGCAGCACGTCGTGGCAGTTGGCGCTGGAGGAGACCACGGCGCGCGGCAGGCCGAGGTCGCGCAGCCGGTGCAGGTAGGCGACCGATCCGGCGTAGGGCTGCACGCCGTCCTCGCGGATCATCCGCAGCACCGTTTCGTTCTTGGCGGTGCTCAGCCCGTGCACGGTGCGGGCGCCGGGCGGGTCCTGCTCGGTGCCCTCCGGCAGGGTGATGCCGCGCGAGGCGAGGAACCCGCGGGTGCCGTCGTCGCGGGGTCTGCCGTCGACGTACTCGTCGTAGTCGGCGACCGGATCGAACGGCACGAACGGGGTGCCGGTGCGGTCCGCCTCGGCGCGCAGGAAGGTGTCGAACATGTCCTTCCACGCGGCGGCGTGGACGGTGGCGGTCTGCGTCAGCACGCCGTCCAGGTCGAACAGAAAGGCTCGGATGGTGTCCGGAAGACCCAGCATGTCTGCAAGTCTCACCCGCATCGGCGGGGATATGCCGCCCATTCGCGGCGCGGCGTGTTGTCCGCACCGCACGGCGGGGGGGCCCCGCCGGGGGGGGGGGGGGGGGGGCGGCGGCGCGGGGGGGCCGCCCCCCCGCCCCGGGGGGCCCCCGGGCGGG
>NZ_JBHWBW010000009.1:16754-23853 GCF_042735675.1 Kitasatospora sp. NPDC059571 | reverse complement strand
GGCACCGAGGTCTACTACCCCCGGGCGCTCACCGAACAGCCCGCCCACGCCGACCAGCCGGGGGGGGCGGGCCCCCGGCGGGGGCGCGCCGGCGCGGCGCCCCCCCCCCCGCCCGGCGGACGGCGGCTCAGGAGGCCGCGGTGATGATCGCGAAGACCGCGCCCTGCGGGTCGGCGACCAGGGCGATCCGGCCGACCGGGGTGTCGAACGGCGGTGCCAGCACCGTGCCGCCGCCCTTGACCAGGGCGTCCACCGTGGAGTCGGTGTCGTCCACCGCGAAGCAGACCTGCCAGTGCGACGGCGTCCCGGGCGGGTCGTTCTCCAGGCCGACCACGCCGCCGACCGGCCGGCCGCCGACCTGGAAGCCGTGGTAGCCGGGCATGCCCTCCATCGGCGCGACCTCCACGCCGAACACGGAAGTGTAGAAGGCCGATGCGGCCGGGAGGTCGCTGGTGTGCAGGTCGTTCCAGGTCAGCGCGCCCGGCTCGTTGACGACGCCGGCACCGATGAACTCCAGCGGCTGCCAGACACCGAAGACCGCACCCGTCGGGTCGGCGGCCACCAGCATCCGGCCGGTGGTCCCGACGTCCATCACCGGCATCAGCGTGGTGCCGCCGGCGGCGGTGATGGCGGCCAGCGAGGCGTCGGCGTCGTCGGAGGCCAGGTAGGTGGTCCAGACGGTGGGCGGGGCGGGCTCCCCCTCGGGGGCCATCGCGGGGCCGATGCCGGCCACCGGGCGGCCGTTCAGCGCGCACACCGCGTAGCCGCCGTACTCCGGCGGGCCGACCTCGCCCTGCCAGCCGAACAGGTCCCGGTAGAAGTCCAGCGCGGCCTGCTGGTCCTTGGCCATCAGGTCGACCCAGCACGGCGTGCCGGGCTTGTAGCGGGCGGTTACCTCGGGCATTGCGCCTCCCAGCGTGACGGTCCCCCGCCGCCCACCTTGGCCGCTGCCCCGCCCGCCCGCCACTGGGAGGGGCAGCGGCCGCGCGGGTGAAAGCGCCGACGGCGGCGGCCGCGTTCCGTAGGCTGCTGCGGGGGCCGCCCCGGCGCGGACCGGCGGCCCGGAGCGAGGGGAGAGCCGGATGGGCGTGGAGATCGAGCGCAAGTTCCTGGTGGAGCCGGGCGCCGAGGTGCCCGGGGGCCGGACGCTGCCCGTCCTCCAGGGGTACCTGGTGGTCGGCGCCGGCGGCGACGAGGCCCGGCTGCGGCGCCAGGGCGAGGCCTGCTCACTCACCGTGAAGCACGGCTCCGGGCTGGTCAGGGGCGAGTGGGAGATCGCCCTCGACCCGGCGCAGTTCGCCGAGCTCTGGCCCGCCACCGAGCGGGCGCGGCTGGAGAAGGACCGGCGGATCGTCCCCCTGGACGGGACCGAGGCCGTGGTCGACAGCTACCACGGCCGGCTGGCCGGCCTGCGCACGGTCGAGGTCGAGTTCGCCTCGCAGGAGGAGGCGGCCGCCTTCGCACCGCCGCCCTGGTTCGGCACCGAGGTCACCGACCGCGACGAGTACAAGAACCGCCGGCTGGCCACCGCCACGGCGCCGCCGGACTGACGGTGCGTCACTGCCCGCTGCACCGGGGCGGACCGGTGCGGACCGTGCGGGGGACGGCGAAGGGCGTCCTCCGTACGGAGAACGCCCTCCCGACAGGCTTGTGACAGGTGGGCCGCCAGGGGCTCGAACCCTGAACCTACGGATTAAAAGTCCGCAGCTCTGCCAATTGAGCTAGCGGCCCGCCGGCAGGCGCTCCACCGTGTCGGTACAGCACGCGCCGGGGGCGATCCTACCCGGTGATCCCTGCCGCCCCGCCAGCGGATTGTGCGCCGCGCCGGAAGATCACGCCGCGGCTGCCAGGTGGGCCGCCCGCACCCGCCGCAGCCATGCCTCCGCGGGCGCCTCGTCCGGGGATTCGGGCAGTAAACCGGGTCGGTCGAAGCGGGCCTCCGCGGCGGCGAGCAGTTCCACCGCCTCCTCGGGCCGCGCCGCGTAGCGCTCGCCGAGGGCGCGGACCCGCTCCGGGTCGGCGAGCCGGATGGTGATCCCGCCGCTCTCGTGCAGGGCGAGGCCCTGCTCGACCAGCCGGACGAGGTGCCGGGCGTGCTTGGCGGCCCGCGCCCGGGCCGCCGGGTCGGCCGGGTCCCGGGTGGTGAGCTTGCGGAACTGCTGGGCCGCGTAGCCCAGATAGGCCCGGCGGACGGGGCCGGCCCCGAGGAAGGACCGCCGAATGCCGATCAGTTCGTCGCCGAACGCCGTCCGCACCTCGTAGAGGTCGTCGGTCAGCCAGACGAGCTCGGACGCGGTCGGGTTGCCGGCCAGCGCGAGCCGGCACCACTTGGCGGCCTCGTGCAGGGTGTGGTCGGGGGCGGTGGTGACGTGCGACTCGGCCGGCCGGTGCAGGCCGTGGAGGTCGGTGGTCGGTGCCGCGAACAGGCCGAGCCGGTCGATGTCGGACCCCGCGTGCGCGAGCCCGTACGCGGTGGATCCGACGATGCCGGAGAGCAGGATGTGCATGGGCGCGTCGCCTCCGCTTCGCACAGGTGGATGGTTGGCCGTTCGGGCAGTCTGCCGCCGGACGGCCCTGCCGCGCGAACCATTTGCGCTCCGTCGGTACGTCGTTGCGGGGCGGCGGCGCGGGCCGCGCCGATACTGGGCGCATGGCGAACAGCGGGACTTCGACGGCGAAACTCCGTGCCTGGTGGGCGCACCGGCAGTGGCTGGACGGCACCCGGGCCGGCGCCTCCCCCGCCGAGGTGCTCGCCGCCGCGGGCTGGGCCCGCTCGGTGGGCGGCGCCGCCCCCTACCTCGGGCTGTTCGCCCGGGCCGGGCTGGGCCGGGCGGAGGTGGACGCGGCGGTGGCCGCGCTGGAGGTGCACGAGCTGCCGTCCGCCCGCGGCTGCACGTACGTCCTGCCGGCCGCCGACTTCGCGCTCGGGCTGGCGGCCGGGGCGAGCGTCCCCGAGGGCGAGATCGCCTCCGCCGCCAAGCATCTGGACGTCACCCGCGACGAGGTGGAGAAGCTCTGCCTGGCGGTCACCGAACTCCTCTCCGAGGACGGCCCGATGGACCCGGCGGCGATCCGCGGGGCGGCCGGCCCGGCGGTGCGCTCGCTCGGCGAGGCCGGCCGCAAGCGCGGGGTGTCGACCACCCTGCCACTGGCCCTCGGCCTGCTGCAGGCCCGCGGCTCGATCCGCCGGGTGCCGGTCAACGGCCGTCTGGACCAGCAGCGTTACGGCTACGTCCGGTGGGACCAGCCGGTCCGGGGATCGGCCGCCGAGCTCGCCGAGCGGTACCTGTCCTGGGCCGCCCCCGCCTCGGTGCAGCACCTGCGCTGGTTCACCGGCTTCACCGCCGCCACCGCGAAGGCCGCGCTGGCCCCGCTCGACCTCGTCGAACTGCCCGGCACCGACCTGCTGCTGCCCGTCGAACTGGCCGACGAGTTCGAGGACTTCACCGTCCCGTCGGAGCCGTCGTACGCGCTGCTCGCCGGCATCGACGGGATCCACCTGCTCCACCGCGACCTGGCCCGGCTGCTCGATCCGGCCGATGCGCAGCGGCCCGTCCCGGCCTCCCGGGCCGGCCGGAGCTTCGGCAGCGAGAGCGACCCGCAGACCCATGTCGTGGTCGACCGCGGGCGGATCGTCGGCTGCTGGGAGTACGACACCGAGCAGCGGGAGATCGTCCACCAGCTGTTCGTGCCCGCCGACGCGGCCCTGCGCGACGCGATCGCCCGCACCGAGGCCTTCGTCCGCGACGAACTCGGCGACGCCCGCGGCTTCAGCCTGGACTCCCCGAAGAGCCGCGCCCCGAAGATCGCCGCGCTGCGCGCCGCCGCCGACGCCTGACCCGACCCGACCGGCACCGCCCCGGCCGGCCTATCGCGGGCCGGCCGTACGGTCGGCTGCGGCCCGGCCGTTCGGCTACGGTCGGACCATGGACGACGAGGTACTGGTGATCACCGGTGGGGGCCGAGGCATCGGCGCCGCCACCGCCCGGCTGGCCGCCGCCCGCGGCTACCGGGTCTGCGTCAACTACCGGGCCGACGAGGAGGCCGCGGCCGCCGTGGTGTCCGGGATCGAGGCCGCGGGCGGCATCGCGATGGCCGTCCGGGCGGACGTCAGCCGGGCCGCCGAGGCCGCCCGACTGTTCCGCGCCGTGGACGACGAACTCGGCCCGCTCACCGCCCTGGTGAACAACGCCGGCACGCTGGAACGGCAGTGCCGGCTCGACGAGATGGACGAGGACCGGCTGGCGCGGATCTGGGCGGCCAACATCACCGGCCCGTTCCTCTGCGCCGGCGAGGCCGTCCGGCGGATGTCGACCCGCCACGGCGGCCGCGGCGGCGCGATCGTGAACGTCGGCTCCGCGGCCTCCCGGCTCGGCTCGCCCAACGAGTACGTGGACTACGCGGCTTCCAAGGGCGCGCTGGACTCGATGACCCGCGGGCTGGCCCTGGAGGTCGCCGCCGAGGGGATCCGGGTGAACGCGGTGCGGCCCGGCCTGATCCACACCGGCATCCACGCGCTCGGCGGCGAGCCCGGCCGGGTCGACCGGGTCGCCCCCGACCTGCCGCTCGGGCGCGGCGGGCAGCCGGAGGAGGTCGCGGAGGCCATCGTGTACCTGCTGTCGCAGGCCGCCTCGTACACCACGGGCGCGTTCCTGGACGTCGCGGGCGGGCGCTGACCGTCCAGGGCGGCGCGGGGCGGCGAGCCGTCCCGTCCCGGGCCGCCCGGCAGGCGGGCGGGGGAGCGGCCAGCGGCCGCCCGGCGGCCGGCCCCGCGAGTTGGCCGGAAGCCCCGGCCGCGGCGCCCGGCGGCACCTACCGTGGAACCCATGAGCGACCGTGAGACCGACACCATCGGCATTGCCGACGCGACCACCCTGCCGGGCCGGCCCGAACTCGCCCACGTCGCCGTCCCGGACGTGCCCAACTTCCGGGACGCCGGCGTCGGGCCGCTGCGCCGGGGCGTGCTCTTCCGCTCGGGCACGCTGAGCCTGCTCACCCCGGAGGGCGCCGAGCGGCTCGCGGCGCTCGGCCTGCGGACGGTCGTCGACCTGCGCACCGCGACGGAGCGCTCCCGCTGGCCCGACGAGCGGCACGGGCTCGGGTACGACGACCACCACCTCCCGCTGCTCCCGGACCGCGCCGAGACCGGCATCGAGTGGCCCGTCGGCGCACGGGAGGTCTACGTCTTCATGGCCGAGACCGGCGGCTACGCGATCGCCGGGGCCGTCCGCCGGATCGCCGCCGAGGACGGGCTGCCCGCGATCGTGCACTGCGCCGTCGGCAAGGACCGCACGGGCATCACCATCGCCGTCCTGCACCACCTGGCCGGCCTGCCGCAGGACGAGATCGTCGCCGACTTCCTCCGCTCCAACGCCCACCTCGGCCTCGACCGCGGGCCGGTCACCTATCTCGACGAGAACGGCGACGAGCAGCTCTCCCACCCCGTGGAGGCGGAGAACCTGCTCGCCGCCCTCGACCGCATGCGCGAACTCCACGGCACCGTCGAGGACTACCTGCTGGCACACGGCGCGACCCGTGCGGACCTCACCGCCGTCCGGGCCCGGCTGGCCGGCTGACCGCCGGGTCCTTCCGGGGTGGGCCGCCCGGCCCGCCGGGCAGCCCCGGCGTCCTCACCACTGGCCGGCGTCGTCACCGGTCGCGGGAGCGGAGCGCTCCTCCCAGCCGAAGGCGAGGGCCAGGACGGCGGCGATCGACGCGAGTTGGGTGATCGCCGAGACCCGGGTGCCGAGCAGCACGGTGGCCGCGGCCGGGACGGCGGCGACCAGGCGCGGCGCCACCGGGTGCAGCCCGAGGGTGTGCCGGATGTCCGCGTTGACCAGCAGGAAGAGGACCGGGCCGGCGGCCAGGGTGACCGCCCGGTCGAGGGGCAGGTGCCCGGTGGGATGGGCCACCGCGCCCTCGGCGCCGGCGGCGAACAGGATCACCGCGAAGAGCAGCAGGTAGTGGCCGAGGTTGTGGACGCGGATGGCGAGCCGGTTGCGCCGCGCGTCGTCCAGCGGGGCCAGGAAGCGGACGGACTGCTCGTCGTCGTCGTGGCCGAAGTACGCCCACCACAGGCCGACGCAGACGGCGAGCGCGCACAGGGCGGCCAGCACCGGGGTCACCGTGAGCTCGGGCCGGTCGCCCGCGCCCATGCCGAGGGCGATCACCGACTCGCCGAAGGCGATGATCACCACCAGCCCGTGCCGTTCGACGAAGTGGTCCGCCCGCAGGTGGAACCGGGGCAGGTCGACGAGGTACGGCGTGATCAGCTGGAGCGCGAACGCCGCCGCCCAGAGGGCGAGCTGGGGCGCGCCCCGGAGGTAGCCGCCGACGACCACCAGGGCGGCGTTCACCAGGTTGGCCAGCCCCATCCGGAGCACCGCCGTCCCACCCACCCCGGCCCCGGCGAACATCCCGGTGTGCACGGCGATCACCACCAGGTACGCCAAGCCGAAGGCGACCCCGCTGCCCTCGAAGGCGTGCGGAACCGCCAGCGAGATCACCAGGAACCCGGCCATGGCGGTCAGCAGCAGGCCCCGCCGCGGGTGGGTGGAGGGCGGCATCGCATTGGTGAGCCAGATGAAGGCGTCGTACATCCACCAGATCACCGCCAGCATCACCAATACCCGGACCAGCCCACCCGGGGTGAGGTGGTGGGTCAGGCTGGCGGTGAGCTGGGTGATGGTGAAGACGAAGACGAGGTCGAAGAAGAGCTCCAGCGGGCTGGCGCGGAGCTGTGAGTCGGACTCTGTCACGGTCGGTTCGGCGGTCACGTCGGTGAGTATGGATCAGGAGTGCGGGCCGCCGGGGCGGTTTGGGCGGCACCGCCCGCAGCGGTGGCCCGGCCGGTCGGGGACGAACCGGCCGGGGTTACCGTGGGGCGTCGGACAGGTCCGTGAAGGAGTGCACCATGGCGAGGATCCCCACATCGGCCGTCGCCGCCGCCGGACTGGTCGGCGGCTACGGCACGGCGCGCTGGAGCGGGCGCCGCGAGCTCGGCGGCGCCGTGCTCGCCGCGGCCGGGACGGCGGCCGCCGTGCCGGGGCGGCGGCCGGCCGGTCCCGGGCGGGCCGCGGCGCTCACCCGGGGCGACGCG
>NZ_JBHWBW010000009.1:0-16744 GCF_042735675.1 Kitasatospora sp. NPDC059571 | reverse complement strand
GATGGCGACCTGGTTCGGCGGGACGATGACGGTGTCGAACAGCGCACCGCGCGAACCGGTGTTGGAGATGGTGAAGGTCGCGCCGGCCAGGTCGTCCGGGGTGATCTTGGAGGCGCGCACGGCGGCCGCCGTGCAGTGGCGGCGGCAGGCCGGACCGGGCACGGCCGCGGCGCTCACCGGGCTCTACCTGGCGGCCTTCGGCGGCTCGCACCCGCTGGCCAAGCGGATCGGCGCCTGGCCGTCCGTCCTCACGGTGGCCGGTGTGGTCGCCGCCGCGTCCGTGGTCGCCACCGGCAGCTGACCACCGGGCCGGGCCACCCGGCCCGGTCATCGGCCCGGGTCACGTGACCGGGCTAGTGACCGCCGCCGAAGCGCTGCTCGAAGGCGGCCCGGTTGGCCGAGACCGGGGAGCGGTCCCAGACCGCGAAGACCACGCGGGCGAACGGGGCGCCGTAGGTCTCCAAGGCCCGCTCGAAGGCCTCCGCGACCGTGTCCGGGTCGTTGCGGAACACCCCGCAGCCCCATGCCCCCAGCACCAGCTCGCGGGCGCCGTGCTCGGCCGCCACCCGGAGCACCCGCCCGGCCCGTTCGGTGAGCAGGCCGGTGAGCTCGCCCGGCCGCAGCGGCGAACGCCTGGCCAGCTGGCCCGCGTTGGGCGCCGGCGAGGTGAGGAAGGACAGCGTGTACGGCTCGGGGAGCAGGCCGCCCGGGCCGCGGATCACCGGCACCCGCGGCGACCAGATCACCCGGTGGCTGTACCGCAGGTCGTCCGAGGCCCGGTGCGCCTCGTAGTACTCCGGTGCCTCCAGCAGGCAGCGGTAGAGCAGGGCGCTGCGGCAGAGGTCCTCCTCCTGCGCCTTGGCGCCCCGCAGGTACCCGCCGCCGGGGTTGCGCGCCGACGCGAAGTTCAGCACGGCGACGTGCTCGCCGCCCGCCGCGACCAACCGCGCGCCGGCCTGGATGCTGCCCTCCGGGGTCACCTCGACCTGCCCGGCGAACGGGCCCGGCGCGGCCGCGCCGGGCACCTCCCGCGGCCCGTACAGGACCGTGCCGGCCCGGGCCGCGCGCAGCAGCCCCCCGATCTCCACCGTCGCGCCGGCCGGCGTCCGGTAGCTCCCCCGCTCGGCGATCTCCTCGTTCTCGACCGCCACCTGATGCATTCGGCTCATGGCGCGACGGTACGCCGGACAGGGCCCGCGGCTCCACCGATTATTCTCATCCCGAGAACAACGCCCGGGGCCGAAAGGGCCCGCCCCACCGAAGTGGAGCGGGCCCCGATCCGCCGTCAGGCATCAGCCTTCGGGCGTCAGCCGAAGTAGCCGACCCGGTCGACGATCACGTGCACCGGGCCCCAGCTGCCGTTGAAGAGGCTGACCCGGCCGTCGGCGCCGACCGGCACCACGACCTGGTTGGCGACCACCTGGCCCTTGACCCAGTTCAGGTTGGAGGCGGTGGGCCGCGCAGCACCCGACGGCCAGGCCGTCAGGTAGCCGTTCGAGGCGGGGTCGGCCACGGTCACATTGAGCACGACCGCCTTCGCCCCGGCCGCCGGGGTGCCCGTGAGGTCCAGCTGGAGCACGCCCTGCGCCGCGACCGGCGCGCTCTGCGGGGCCTGCCGGGTGTCGATCAGCCGGACGGGTCCGGCGCTGCGGTACAGCGCACCCGCGGCCGAACCGCTGTAGTAGCCGGCCACGTCGGCGACCAGGTGCAGGCTGCCCGGGCCGCTGTCGAACAGGCTGACCGCGCCGTCCGCACCGATCGGGACGACGACCGAGTTGGCCGTGGTCTGGCCGGCCGCCCAGTTGAGGTTGGAGGCCAGCGGGCGGGCCGTGCCGGACGGCCAGGCCGTCAGGTAGCCCACGGAGGAGGTGTTGGTCACCGTCACGGTGAGGGCCACCGCCGTGGCGCCGGACGCCGGGACACCGCCGCGGCCCGCGACCTGGAGCCGCACCGTCTCACCGGCCGCCACCGTCGAGGTGCCCGGGCGGCCGGTGCCGTTGCGGGTGTCCAGCAGCCGCTCGGGGCCGACGGGGGTGAAGGCGGCGCCGGGCACGGCCGTCGCGTAGTAGCCGAGCACGTCGGCCACCAGGTGGGCCGAGCCGGGGCTGCCCACGTAGAGGCTGACCCGGCCGTCCGCACCGACAGGCACGGTCACCAGGTTCGGCACCGTTCGCCCGGCCGCCCAGTTCAGCGAGGACGCGGTGGGCCGCGCCACGCCGGTCGGCCAGGCCGTCAGGTAGCCGACCGCGGTCGGGGTCGTGGCGGTGATGTTCAGCACCACCGACTCGGCGCCGGCGGCCGGGACGCCGCCGCGGCCGGTGACCTGCAGGTCGACGGTCTGACCGCCCGCGACGGGCGCGGTGCCGCTGCGTCCGAGGCCGGACCGGGTGTCCAGCAGGCGGGTCGGCTGCAGCGGGGTGAAGGCCGCTCCCGTCCCGTCGGCGGGGACGGCCGGGCCGCAGGTGCCCCGGGTGCAGGCCGCGGTGACCCGGTAGTCGACCGAGGTGTCCCCCGGGCGCAGGGACAGCAGCAGGAGGGCGGTCGGCCCGGCCCCGTACGGGACGTTGCAGTCGGTGTAGAAGCCGTCGGTGCCCTGGGTGTCGATGCAGTAGTCGACGCCGTCCCTGCCGTACAGGTGCGCCTTGGGCACCGCGGTGCCCTGCGGGGCGTACGCGCCCCCGATCCGGAACTGGTCGTACGGCTTGACCGGGACGGTGGCGCAGACCGCGGCCCGGTCCCTGGTCAGGGTGCCGGTCAGCGGCCCGAAGCCGGTGGCGACCGCCGGAATGCGCAGGCACTCGGCCGGGAACCCGTCGGTGGTGGCGAGCCGCCAGGCGTCCAGCCGGTACTCGAGGGCCGTCCCGGTGTAGTCGTAGGCCGTGAGGACGGCCTGGTAGCCGGTCGAGCCGCTCACCAGGCACTCGCCGTTCACCGCCGAGCAGAGCGTACGCCCGGTGGCGTCGGTGACCACCAGCAGCACCTTGCCGGTGCTGTTGCCGGTGGAGATCCGCAGGCGGTCGCCGGCCGCGGCCTGGATCCGGGCGCAGTTGGCGGCGAGCGCCGAGTCGAGCCGGCCCTGCAGCGGGGTGCCGCCGACCGCCGTGGAGGTCACGGCCGCGCACGGCGCGGTGGCGGTGATGTCGCGGCGGACGACCTCGAAGTCGTGCTCGGTGCCATTGCCGACCAGCAGTGCGGTGTACGCCTTGCCGACCTCGAAGGTGCAGGTCGTGGTCGAGGAGTTGAACGCGTAGCTCTGGCAGACCTGCTTGCCCGCCGGGTCGTACACGTGGAACTCGCCGGGCAGCACCTGGGGCGCCTTGGCGGGCTTCGGGTTGTAGTCGTAGTCCAGCTGCTCGGCGGCCGCGTGGCCGTTCGCCGGGATGGCGAGGCAGCGGACGGGCGCCGTGGCGGTCAGCTTGACGGCCGTACCCGGCTTGCCGTCGTACCTGTCGGCGGGGAAGGCCGCGCAGCCGGACGGGGAGTCCGTCCGTGCGACGGTGATCGCGTAGTGGCCGGTGCTGTCGGCGGAGACCAGTTGGCGGAACGGCGCGGTACCGGTCAGCGAGCAGAAGGCCGTCGCGTACGCGGTCTGGCACTGCTGGACGCCGGCCGCGTCGACGATCGTCTGGGTCGGCGGGTTGATCAGGCTGTCGCCGGCCGGGGCGAGCAGGGCGAGGCCTGCGCCCTTGGGGCTCGGCAGGGTGTGGCAGTTGAGCTGGCCCTCGCCGGTCAGGTCGCCCTCGGTGCGGGCGCCGGTGAGGCCGGCGTCGTTGCCCGGCACGCAGCCCCTGGTCTCGCCCGGCGCGTGGAAGACCAGCTTCGACACGGCGGTGTACGGGTCGGTCGGGGCGCCGAACAGCGCGGTGTAGGAGCCGGCCGCCGGAATGTCGCAGACCGGGCCCCACTGGCAGAGCCGGGTGCCGTCCTGCTGGTAGACCGTCACCTGGGCGTTGTCCGCGGCGTGCAGGAGGTACTGGCCGGCGGCGGCCGCGTCCAGGGTGCGGCAGCGGACGTCCGAGGCGGTGGCCGCCGTCCCGAACGCCTGCGAGCCCTCGGCGGGGCAGCCGACCGGGTCGTTCAGCCGGCGGATCTGCAGGGCGTAGTCGCCGGTGGCGCCGTTCATGCCGGTGGTGAGCATCCGGTACGGCCCGGATCCGGGCAGCACGCAGCCGTCCTGCGAGTAGTCGCGGACGCAGACGGCCTTGCCGGTGGCGTCGGTGATGCTGTTCCAGCTGTTCTCACCGATGATCCGCTCGCCGGGCTGGGCCCGGAACGGCCGGCAGTCGATCTGCAGCCGGGAGCGGATGCTGCCGGTGACGGTCGGCCGGTCGAAGCCGGTGTCGACCTGGTCGGCGCAGCCGGTGGTGGCGGCGAGGTCGAAGACGGCGGCCTGGTAGAGCGTCGGGTTGTCGTAGCCGCTGGGCTCGACCACCAGGTGGTAGCTGCCGGCCGTGGCGACGCTGCAGCGGGTGAGGCTCTCGTAGCCGGTGCACACCTGGTTGGCGACGTTGTCGTACAGCGTCCAGTGGACGAACGGCGGGTTGCCGTTGTCGTCCTTGTTGACCACCCGGACACCGAGCAGCCCGGCAGCCGCGGTCACCGTGTGGCAGCCCGCCCCGTACTGCGGGACGGAGCCGTCGGCGTGCGCCGGGTCGGTGTCGCCGAAGACGGCGGTCTTCAGCTCGGGGCAGCCCTGGGCGTCGCTCAGCCGGATCAGCTGCAGGTTGTACTGCGCCTCGCCGGCGTACAGCTCGAAGTACCGCACGGTGTACGGGCCGGAGCCGGTCAGGGTGCAGAGGTTGGTGGAGTACGAGGGGACCAGGCAGACCTGGGCGCCGTCGCGGTCGCCGACGGCGGCCCAGACCTGGCCCGGGGAGGCGCCCTGGCTCGCGCCGGTCACCCGCAGCACGGTGCCGGTCGGGAGGTCGAACCGGTAGCAGTCACCGGTCGAGCCCTGCGCGAGGTGGCCGGAGCGGACCGGCTCGGCGAACGAGAAGGCCGTGGCCGGCAGGTCCGTGCAGGTGCCCGAGAGCCGGGAGTCGACGGCGATGCTGTAGGACGAGGCGCCCCAGTCCGCGGACACCTTCAGGGTGTAGGCGCCGGCTGCCCCAGTGGTGCACTGGAGCGGGCCCGTGGCCGAGTTGGAGCACGGCACGGCCTCGCCGCCGGCGGTGGCCAGCGTCGCGTGGGCGGAGACCGAGGCGTTGGGGTCGGTGCGCAGCAGCAGGAGGACGGTGTCGTCCGGCTTCTGCGTGGTCACCGTGTAGGTGTGCGTCTCGCCGCCGGTGATCCCGGCGCAGGCGGACGGCGTGCCGAACACCAGGTCGCCGCCGCAGGACGCCGCGTCCTTCGGTGTCTCGGCGCCGGTGCGCGGCGCGGGCCGCGCAGTGTTCCCGGGCGCAGTGGACCCGGGCGACCCGGTCGGTGCGGCGGGCGTACCGGTGGCGGGCGCGGGCTTCGTGGGCGTCGTCGCGGGAGCGGACGGGCTCGGGGACGGGCTCGCCGCAGCGGTCGGCGAGGTGCTCGGCGACGTGCTCGGCGCGGGCGTCGCCGCGAAGGCCCCGGTGGCCGGCGCGAGCACCGAGAGGGCCAGCGCCGGTGCGGCGACGAGCGTGCTGAACCATCGGCCGGAAAGGCGGGAAAGGGATCTCCGCGTTCTCCGGCCGGGTACGGATCTGTGGTGCACAGAACCCCCCAGAAAGGCACCGTCCGTGGCCCGACTCACCCTCCGGCGACGGGTGGTGCGTATGAGTATTCGGTGAAAATCCGTCGGAGGTTATCACCTGCCGGAGACGGCTGTTCGACCTTTTCTCTTCGCACACCACGCTTCACCGCGGCAATCGCCCCCCCGGCATGCGGACGGGCCCGCCCCACCGAAGTGGAGCGGGCCCGTACGGGTGCTGTCGGAAGGTCAGTTCTTCCAGCGCGGCTTGCGGTCGTCGCGGTTGAAGCCGCCGCGCTCGCGGTCGCCGAACGAACGGTCGCGGTCGCGGTCGCCGAAGGAGCGGCCGCCGCGGTCGTCGCGGTTGAAGCCCTGCGGGCGGCCACCGGAGCGGTGGTCGTCGCGGCGGGCGAACGGACGGCTGTTGCCGCCGCGCTCACGGTCGCGGTCGCCGAAGGACGGGCGGTCCGAGAAGGAGCGGGCCGGACGGTCGCCGAAGGAGCGGCCACCACGGTCGTCGCGGTTGAAGCCACCGCGCTCACGGTCACCGAACGAACGGCCACCACGGTCATCACGGTTGAAACCGCCGCGCTCACGGTCACCGAACGAACGGCCACCACGGTCATCACGGTTGAAACCGCCGCGCTCACGGTCACCGAACGAACGGCCACCACGGTCGTCACGGTTGAAGCCACCGCGCTCACGGTCACCGAACGGACGGCCACCACGCTCGCGGTCACCGAAGGAGCGGCCGCCGCGGTCGTCGCGGTTGAAGCCGCCGCGCTCGCGGTCACCGCGGTCGCGGTCCCGGCCGAACGACGGGCGGTCGCCGCGGTCGCGGTCCCGGTTGAACGCCGGGCGCTCGCTGCGGGCCTCGCGGTAGGACGGGGCGCGCTCGGCCTCGGCCGCCGGAGCGGCCTCGGCGGCGGGCGCCTCGGTGGTGGCGGCGGCCTCGGCGGTCTCGTCCGCGGCCTCCTCGACCTCGTCCTCGATGCCGAGGGCGGCGCGCTCGCGCGCGGCGCGGGTGGCGAGGCGGTCGGCCTCCTCGCGCAGCTCGGTGGCGCGGCGCTGCGCGCGCTCCAGCTGGCGGGTCATCTCGGCGACCTCGCGCTCGGCGGCACCGGCGATGCCGGCGGCCGACTCGGCCTGCACCTCGACCAGCGAACGGGCGCCGGTGATCTTGGCGACCTCCGCGTCGAAGGCGTGGTCGAGGATGTGGCGCGAGGCCTCGACGCCGGCGTCCTCCATCAGGCGGAAGACACCGCGGCGCTGGTGCGGCAGCACCAGGGTGACGACGGTGCCGGAGCGGCCGGCGCGGGCGGTGCGGCCCGAGCGGTGCAGGTAGTCCTTGTGGTCGCCGGCCGGGTCGACGTTGAGGACCAGGTCGATGCCGTCGACGTGGATGCCGCGGGCGGCGACGTCGGTGGCGACGACCACGTTGACGTAGCCGTCCTTGAAGTCGCCGAGGACGCGGGTACGGGCGCCCTGGGTCATGCCGCCGTGCAGCGCGTCGGCCTTCACGCCGGCCTCGACCAGCTGCTCGGCGACGCGGTCGGCGCCCATCTGGGTGCGGACGAAGATGATCGTCCGGCCCTTGCGGGCGGCGATGGCGTTGGTGATCGGCGCCTTGTCCTTGGGCTTCACCACGAGGATGTGGTGGGTCATGGTGGTGACCGCGCCGGCCGACGGGTCGACCTCGTGGGTGACCGGGCTGTTCAGGTAGCGCTTGACCAGGGTGTCGATCTCGTTCTCCAGCGTGGCGGAGAACAGCAGGCGCTGGCCGCCGGCCGGCACCAGGTCGAGGATCTCGGTGACCTCGGGCAGGAAGCCCATGTCGGCCATCTGGTCGGCCTCGTCGAGGACGGCGATCTGCACGTCGTCCATCACCGCGGAGCCGCGGTTGATCAGGTCGCGCAGGCGGCCCGGGGTGGCGACCAGGACGTCGACACCGCGCTCCAGCGCGTAGATCTGGTTCGACATCGAGGTGCCGCCGCAGACGACCTTGAGGCGCAGGCCGAGCACCGAGCCGAACGGCTCCAGCGCGTCGGCCACCTGCATGGCCAGCTCGCGGGTCGGGACGAGGATCAGGCCGCGCGGGTGCTTGGCGCGGGTGCGCTCGCCGTCGGCGAGGCGGGTCAGCAGCGGCAGGCCGAAGCTCAGGGTCTTGCCGGAGCCGGTGCGGCCGCGGCCCAGCACGTCCTTGCCGGCCAGGGCGTCCGGGATGGTCGCGGCCTGGATCGGGAACGGCGTGGTGACGTCCCGCTTGGCGAGGGCGCGGACGACCTCGTCCGGCAGGCCCAGGTCACCGAAGGTGATGGTGGGCTCGGCGACGGTGTCGTCGGAGTCGGAGTCGGTGGCGGCGGAGTCCGTGGTGTCGTCCACGAGGAGCTCGGCCGGGTCGGTGGTGTCGGCGGCGTCGGAACCGTTCGCGGGCATGGCGAAGCGGGCGTCGTCAACGAGAGACATGCAAAACCTTCCGGAAGTGGCACGCGCCAAAGTCCGGGGTTCTGTTACACAACCGCCTCTATGCGGTCAGCCACGGATCGCCGGAACGCGCCAAGGGCGCCAGGTGAAAATGGGGCGCCAGTCAAATGGATCAAACGAACGATCTACCACCATAGAGGAACCTTGGGAGCAACGGCAAACGTGCTGGCCAGCCCCCTCAATGCCCGGACGATCCGCCGCTCGGAGCCGAGGATCCGAGGACCGTGGGCACCGGATCCGGGTCGGGGGTGGCCGGCGGCGGGGTCGGCGTGGGCGTCGGGGTCGGCTCCGCCGTGGGGCCGCCGTCGGCCGGCGGACCGGTGGGGGTGTCCACCGAACGCGTACTGGGCGTGCCCGCCGGCCCGCCCGAGGGGAGGCCGGGGGCCGGGGAGGCCGCCGGGGCACCCGCGGAGGGCTCTGCGGACGGGGTGGCACCGTGCCGCTCGGCGTCGGCCGCGGGCAGGGCGCCGTGCCGGCCGCGCGCACCGGCGGTCGGGTGCACCGCCCCGGGCGCGCCGGTCCCGTCCACGGCCCGGCCCTGGCCGTCCTGCAGTCCGCCGCTGCGCGCGTCCGGCGCTCCGGCGCCGACCGACATGCAGCCGCTCAGCCCGAGCCCGGCCAGCGCCATCACGACCGCTCCCGCCACCACCCGACGACGCCCCGCACGCCGCCGCCGCACCGTCCGCACCGCGCTCACCCGAGCCACCTCCCGCACCTCACCTGCCGGGCCCACCGCCCTCCGGTGCCCAACGCGCGGCAGGGGTCGCCGGACACGGGCGTGCGGCCGTCGGGATGACGTCCGGTCCCCGCTGGCCGTCCGGCCGGGTCAGCCCCAGAGCGCGTGGGCGACGGCCGTGCCCGCGTACGCCGCGCCCAGGCCGGCCAGCACGCTGCCCGCGACATTGGCGAACGCGAGCAGGCGGGCGCCGCCCTCGGCGAGGCGCAGCGTCTCGTACGAGAAGGTCGAGTACGTGGTCAGCGCGCCGCACAGGCCCGTGCCGACGAGCAGTTGGACGTCGGGGGAGGCCGCGCCGGACGCCGCCGCCCCGGCGAGCAGACCCAGCACCAGGCAGCCGGAGACGTTGACGGCGAACGTCCCCCAGGGGAAGACCGAGTCGTGCCGGGACTGCACCAGCCGGTCGGTGAGGTAGCGCAGCGGCGCGCCGACCGAGGCGCCGGCCAGCACCAGCAGCCAGTGGAGCGTCACCGGCCGCCCTCCGGCCCGGGCCGCCGCTGCGGGCGGGGGACGACCTCGCAGGCGTCGAGCAGGACCAGCCCGATGCCGTCCAGGTCGTCGAGGAGCGGCAGGAAGGCGCGGATCCGCTCGGCGGTGTCCACCGCGACGACGGCCACCGGCAGGTTCTCGCTGAGCGAGAGCAGCCGGGCGGTGTGGATCAGCGAGGAGGCCCCGAAGCCCTCGATCCCGCGGAACACGCTGGCACCGGCCAGGCCGGCGCCGTGCGCGCGGTGCACGATCTCGGTGTAGAGCGGGCGCGAGCGGTGCATCTCGCTCTCCCCGACCAGCACGGTCAGCCGCAGCGCCGCACCGCCGGCACCGCCGCCCGACTCCGTCCCGCCGTTGCCCGAGCCGTTGTTCATGCCGTCCTCCGTCCGATCAGCCGCCGGGTGAGCGCGGCCGCCACCTGGACCGAGCCGAGCGCCGCGATCAGGGTCGCGGCCAGGTAGGCGAGGCCGCGTGCGGGAGCGCCGTGGTCGATCAGCCGCTGCACGTCCACGGTGGCCGTCGAGAAGGTGGTGAAGCCGCCGAGGACGCCGGTGCCGAAGAACGGCCGCAGCAGCGGGTGCGGCGACCACACCTCGGTGACCGACACCAGGAAGACGCCGATCACCGCGCAGCCCACGGTGTTCACCGCGAGCGTGGTCCACGGGAACGCGTCGGCCGCGGTCGGCCACCGCAGCGCGGCCGCATATCTGGCCGCCGCCCCCAGCATCCCCCCGAGGGACACCACTGCCACCGCGGGCCCCTGCCCGCGCAACACCGTCCCCGGCCACCCGGGCCGGCCCGAACGCACTATCCGACGCACACTTCAGTGAATCACCACCGCGAACCACCTGGCACACCGTCATCGCACACCGGACAATGAGGCCGTGGAGATGACCCGGGACGAGTTCGAGACGCTGGTCGCCGATGCCCTCGACCAGATCCCCCCGAAGCTCGCGGCCATGATGGACAACGTGGCGATCTTCGTCGAGGAGGAGCCCGACGCCTCCTCCCCCGACCTGCTCGGACTGTACGAGGGGACGCCGCTCACCGAGCGGGGCGAGTGGTACGCCGGGGTGCTGCCGGACCGGATCATCGTCTACCGGGGCCCGACCCTGCGGTACTGCGACACCCGCGAGCAGGTGGTCGACGAGGTCCGCACCACGGTGATCCACGAGGTCGCGCACCACTTCGGCTTCGACGACCACGAGCTGCACGAACTGGGCTGGTCCTGACCCGCCCCGCCTGGCCTGCGCGCGACACGGGCGGCGGCCGCCCGAAACCGTTTTGGCGTTCCGCCCGGCATCCCATATGCTTCTCGACGTCCCCGAACGCTGGATAACAGCCCGGGGGGCCGCAAGCCCTCATCGTCTAGTGGCCCAGGACGCCGCCCTTTCAAGGCGGTAGCACGGGTTCGAATCCCGTTGGGGGCACGCGTTACCGTAGTACAGTGCAGTGCCGCAAGGCCTGAGCGGATTTATCCGCACCAGGTCCCGTGGAGCAGTTGGTTAGCTCGCCACCCTGTCAAGGTGGAGGTCGCGGGTTCAAGTCCCGTCGGGATCGCTCGTCTCGCAAGAGACGGTGCAGTACGGCCAGGTAGCTCAGTTGGTACGAGCGTCCGCCTGAAAAGCGGAAGGTCGCCGGTTCGACCCCGGCCCTGGCCACAGAGGAAGGCCCCGCAGAGATCGCTCTGCGGGGCCTTCGGCGTATCCACCAGCAGCGTGCGCCGGAGCGCCTCGCTCGGTACGGGCCCGCCGGGCGCGGCGCGGACCGTCACCATCCTCGGCCGGCCGGCGTCACCTGACGACCTGCACCACGGCGTACCGGCCGCTGGTGCGCCACTGCGGGTCGGTGCGGTCGAGGTCGGCGGCGGTCGTCGGGTCGATGCCGACGGCCACGTCCGACTTCAGCGTCCGCAGGGCGGCGACGGGCGACGGGAAGTGGCCCGCGACCGCGGCGAACGGCGTGGCCGGCGGCCAGAGCCGGTCACCCACCAGGCGGCGGTAGTTGAGGTCGCCCTTGAGGATCGCGAGGTCCGCACCGGCGAGCTCCGCCCGCAGGTCGGCGGGCATGTCGTGGTACGGCAGCGGCGCACAGAAGAACGGGTGCGTGCGGACCGCGAGGCCGCTGCGGACCATCGCCTCCCACAGCCGGCGGCCGATCGCCCCCGCCCGGCCCGGGGCGGCCCGCAGGCGCTCCACCGTGGCGAGGACGTCTGCGGTGGTGGCGTCCGAGACGAAGTACGGCTGTGGCTTCACGTACAGCACGACCTCGGTCGCGAGACCGCGGTTCAGCAGGTGGTCGACCAGGACGAGATCCGGGAGGAGCTCGCGGCCGGCGTTGTCCGCGACCAGGGCGACCCGTCCGCCCGAGGACCGCCCGCCCGGGGACCGCCGGAGCGCCGCCCACAGTTCGGCCGTGTCGTCGGCGAGCAGGTTCGGGACGGCGGGGGCGTCCGGTCCGGCCGTGATGCCGAAGCTCAGGTCCGCCCGGTTGCCCCAGAGCGCGGCCGACAGCAGGGTCCCGGCGTGCCGCTCCTCCGGCAGGTCGTCGAGACCGTCCAGGGCGCCCAGTTCGGCGTCCACCGCGGGCCCGGCCAGTTCGGCGTCCTTGAACGGCGCGAACGGGTCGATCCCCTGCCACGCGCCCGGCCCGAAGTAGCCGGTCGCCTCCAAGAGGCGCCGGTAGAACCAGCTCTCCGCCCACAGGAACGGCGCCTCGCTCCACGGCCGCCCCCACAGGCCCTCGCCCCACGCCAGCCAGCGGGCACGGTCGTGGAGGCCCTCCGCGGGCGGTTCGAGGACGCCGGCGGTGCTCTCCGCGAGGAGCCGCTCCACGGCGGCCCGTTCGGCCGGTCCGTACGGCCGTGCATCGAGCACCCGCCGGACGAGTTCGGGGTGGCGCTCCTGGAACACGGCCCGGGCGAAGGACCCGGGGACGTCGATGCGGATCACGGGTGCGGTCGACACGTGGGGTCTCGTCCCTCTCGTCTACGGCGGCGACGGTGTCCCGGCGGACCACGGCGGATGCGGCCGGGCGCCCCGCCGCCGGACACCAGCCGACCACACCCGGGCGGCGATCACACCCGGACGGGGGCGCGGCCGCCCTGCGGGCGGACCATGCCGCCGTCAGCCGGCGACGGCGACGCCCGTCTCCACGGGGAGGTCCGAGGGCAGGCCCCACTCGCTCCAGGAGCCGTCGTAGACCGCGAGGTCGCGGTAGCCGGCGAGTTCGGCGCCGAGGGCGAGGACGCAGGCGGTGACACCGGAGCCGCAGCTGAACACCAGCCGGCGGCGCGGGCCGGCCGCGGCGGCGAACAGCGCACGGAGCTCGTCCGCGGACCGCATCCGGCCGTCCGCCCGCAGGTCGGTGAAGGGCAGGTTCACCGCACCGGGCATGTGGCCGCGCCGCAGCCCGGGCCGGGGCTCCTCGACCTGTCCGGCGTAGCGCTCGCGGCTGCGGGCGTCGAGCACCGCGGTGCCGTCGTCGGCGAGGGCCGCCTCGACCGCGGCCCGGTCCACCAGGTATCCCGGGCGCGGCCTCGCGGTGAAGGTGCCGGGCTCGGGTGCGGCCGCCGCGGGGGCCTCCGGTTCGCAGGGCAGGCCGGCCGCCGTCCAGGCGGGCAGGCCGCCGTCGAGCACGGCGGCCCGGTCGAAGCCCGCGGCGCGCAGCATCCACCAGGCACGGGCGGCGGAGTAGAGGCCCTCGCCGTCGTACACCACCACCGTGCTGCGGTCGTGCAGGCCGAGGGCGCGCAGTTCGCGGGTGAGGTCGTCCGGGCCGGGCATGGTGTGCGGCAGCGGGCCGTCGTGGTCGGACAGTGCGCCGTCGAGGTCGAAGGCGCGGGCGCCGGGGATCCGCCGGGCCGCGCCGCGGTGGGCACCCACGCCGGCGTCGAGGACCACGAGGTCGGGGTGGTGGAGCCGCTCGGCGAGCCAGTCGGCCGGGACCAGGGGGCCGTCGGGGGGCAGCAGGCTCATCGCACACCTTCTCCGGGTCGGCGGTCGCGTCCTGCGGCGGTCCTGTCCGACCTGCGCGGCGACCGGTCGTCCGACGAACAGTAGTCGTCGGCGCCGCGCCCGGGACCGGCACCGGGGCCGGTGGGCGGTCGACCGGACCGGCCGCCGTTGCCCACCCCCGTGGGGCAGCGGCGTGCCGGAGCGCGGGTCGCGGACCGGGGGTCTGCACCCGGCCGCGGTTGCCGATCCTGCACGGACCGTGACCGGCTGTCAACTATCGTGGATCGGCCCGAACCGGACTCCGGGAGACCGCCACAGGTCGCGCACGTGACGCCCATGCGATCCTCAACGATCGTGCAGATCGGCGGACACGCAGGGATTCTGGCGAGGTGTCAGATCGTTCTATGATCCGGCCATGGCCACCGATCCTGTCAGCCCGGAACCGCCTGGCCCGCCGCCCGGCGACGAAGGGGCTCGGCCGCCGGGCTCCGCCGACTTCGCCGCGCGCTTCCGACGCCTGATCGCGGTGATCTACCCGAGAGACCTCGCCCGGCCCTGGCGGGACTCCGAGATAGCGGCCGGCACCGGACTCAGCGGGACGTACATCGGCAACCTCCGCAAGGGCACCCAGAAGCCGTCGCTGGAGAACGCGGTGAAGATCGCGGCGTTCTTCGGCGTACCGCTGGACTACTTCAGCGACTGCGCGACGGCCCACGCCGTCGAGCGCGACCTGCGGAAGATCGAGGCGCTGCGGGACGCCCGGGTGGAGCGGATCGCGATGCGGGCGGCCGGGCTGCCGCCCGAGATGCAGGACGCGGCGCTGACGGTCGTGGAACAGTTGCGCCGGGCGGTCGGGCTGCCCGACGACGGCGGCCCGCAGACGTGACCGGCCGTCCGCAGGCGCCGCTGGGGCACTGGCGGCTTCCCGAGGGGGAGCACGTGCGAGGAGTGGGGCGAACCCGCCGCCGGATGCGGGCCGTGGCCCGCCGGCTCGACCTTCCGCAGCTGGGCACCGTCGAGGCGCTCTGCGCAGCGGTCGCCGAGCGGACCGGGCGGCCGGTCCGGCTGGCGCCGCGGCGGATGCGGGTGGGCGAGCCGTCCGGCTTCGTGGAGCGGCGCCCGGACGAGGACGTGATCCACGTCGAGCGGGAGACCTCCGGCCTGCACCGGGCGCACATCGTCTGCCACGAACTGGCCCACCTGCTCTGCGGCCACCTGGCCGAGGCGCCGCCACCGGGCGGCGGAGCCGCGGTGGAGCTGGAGGCGCTCGACCCCGAGGTGCTGCGCCTGGTGCTCGGCCGCTCGCACTACGACGACGCCGCCGAGGAGGAGGCCGAGGTGCTCGGTGCGGAGTTGCTGCGGCTGCTGGTGCTCGCCCCCGGCGCGGGCACCACCTCGCAGCTGGCACCCGCCCTGGAGCACCGCAAGGGCCAGCATGTCTGAGCACCTGTTCAATGCCGTCTACCTGGCGGTCGGGTCCGCCGCCTGGCTGGTCGCGGTGCTGAAGTTCCGCGCCTGGCGCCGGGACCCGTCGCCCGGGCTGCTGGTGGTGGCGGCCGCGGTGGCGGCCCCCGCGACCTCCTTCCTGCTGGCCGCGCCGGTGCTCTACCGGCTGGTCGACCGGGTGACCGGGGTCGGCAACCTGGCGACCCTGCTGGTGTACCTGGGCATCACCGGGTTCTCCGCGGCGGCCGTCGTCCTGGCGCTGATCTGGACGCCGCCGGCCGACCGCGCCGGCGCCCCGGCCTGGGACGTCTCGGCGGCCGGGACCAGGCGCAGCGTGCGCCGCCGGCTCGCCGCGTTCGCGGTGCTGGCGCCGGTGATGGCGGTGCTGTTCGCGGCGGGCGGGGCGACGGCTCCGGAGACCCCGCTCACCTTCGACACGGAGTTCGCCCGGCTGCCCGCGATCGCCTGTTTCCTGGCTCTCTACCAGGGGCAGTTCGCGTTCGCGCTGGCCGACATCGGCCGGGTCTGCCTGCGCCACGCGGCCCGGCTCCCGGCGGGCTGGCTGCGCCGCGGCATCCGGCTGCTGGCGTACGGGTCGGTGACCGCCTGCGGGTACGTGCTGTGCAAGATCGTGGCGATCGCGGCGGCGGCCGCGGGGACGGACCGCCTGGCATGGCTGAGCACCGGGCTCGGGCCGGCCTTCGCGGCGGCCGGGGCGGTGCAGATCACCGCCGGGTTCGCCGGGCCGGCCGGGGCCGCCTGGGCCCGCCGGCGCCGCGACTACCGCGCGCTGCGCCCGCTCTGGGACCTGGTCTACCGGGCGGACCGACGGCTCGCGCTGGAGGCGCCGCCGACGGCCTGGCGGGAGCGCCTCGCCCTGCGCGACCTGGAGTGGCGCACCGTCCGGCGCGGTCTGGAGATCCGCGACGGCCAGCTGACGCTCCGTCCGTGGATCGACCCGGCGGTGGTCCGGGCGGGGGCGCGGGTCGCCGAACGGGCCGGGCTGGACGATCCGGAGCGGGCCGCGCTGGTGGTGGCCGCCGGGCTTCGGTCCGCGGTGGCGGCGCTGCGCGAAGGGCGTCCGCCGCTGCCCCGCGAGGAGCAGGCGGTGCTGCCGGGCCTGGACACCGACCCGGCGGACGAGCGGGCGCACCTGGTCGGGGTGGCCCGCCGACTGGCCGGGCCGCTGACCGACGAGGCGCTGGCGACCGCGGCGGCGGCCCGGTGAGGGAGTACCGCGACCCGTACGCCCGGCTGGTGCTGGCGGCGATGCCGGAGGAGGCCCGGGTGGGCCTGACCCTGGGGTTCGTCCGGACGTTCGCGGTGCCGGAGATCGCGGCGGTGCTGCACGGGACCGGGCGGATGACCGGCCGGGCCGGGGACCGGGCGAAGGCGACCGGGGCGGCGATGTTCACCCTGATCGGCGCGGGCCCGGACAGCGCCGCCGGGCGGCAGGTCGTCGAGGAGCTGTGCCGGGTGCACGACCGGCCGGGGATCACCCCCGAGCTGATGCACTACGTGCTGGCCTGCTTCACGGTCTGCCCGCTCCGCCACGTCGACGCGTACGGCCGCCGGCCGGCCGCCGGGCCGGAGCGGGAGGCCGCGTACGCCTTCCACCGGGAGCTGGCGGCGGCGCTGCTGCTGCCGGAGCCGCCCGGCGGCGACCTGGCGGGGACCGAGGCCTGGATGCGGGACTTCGAGCGCCGCAGGTTCGCCCGGACGGCCGAGGGGGCGGCGCTGTGGGCGGCGACCCGCGGGCTGCTGACCGCACGGCTGCCGCGGGCGCTGGCGCCGCTGGGCGGGGTCTTCGCGGGCGCCCTGCTGGACGGACCGCTGCGGGCCGCGCTCGGGGTGCGCCGCGCGCCGGCGCCGCCACCCCCCCCGCGCCGGGTGGGAGGCTCGCGCTCGGCTAGCGCTGTTCACGGACGGTGGCGGGGGGGGGGGGGCGCGGCCGCCCCCCCCCCCCCCCCC